>JBFGLD010000449.1:0-5454 GCA_041576335.1 Anaerolineae bacterium
CAGCGCAGTGCGGCCCTGGCCCAGTACGAGACTTGCCGTCAGATGCTGGCCGAGGAGTTGGGTGTTGAGCCGGGCCGGGAGACCGCGGCCCTTTACAAACGCATCCGTGACGACGAGTCGAGCATGGTTGTAAAGGAGTCTTTCGACGCTGCTCGAATAGGATTGCCAAGCAAGCGAGCCGTACCGGCCCTTGTGGGCCCGCGTCCCCCTGCTTCGCTGCACAACCTTCCCCTACAACCCACCCCGTTTATTGGTCGAGAGAAAGAGCTGGCGGATATCATCCGTCGCCTGACCGACCGGGCCTGCCGCTTGTTGACGCTGATTGGGCCGGGTGGCATTGGTAAGACTCGCCTAGCCCTGAAGACCGCACAATCTTTTGTTGACACTCACGTGGGCGAGGGTTTTCTTGCCAACGGAGTACTTTTTGTGCCGCTGGCAACGGTAGAGTCAGTCAATGAGCTGACGTCGGCGATTGCTGAGGCTGCCAACTTCACCTTTCACAGCAATGTTTCGCCCCTACAGCAGCTTCTGGATTATTTGCAGCAGAAAGAGATGTTGTTGGTGTTGGATAATCTGGAACATTTGCTTACTCCTTCTTCCTCGCCTCCTGAGGGGCGGAAAAGCAGGGAAGCCTCCTTTATGGGGGAGAGTCAAGGCACACCCACAACAGCGACTGAGCTTATTGCTGAAATTTTAACTGCTGCCCCCAAGGTGAAAGTTCTGGTTACTTCCCGCGAAGCTCTAAATTTGCGGGAAGCCTGGTTTCATCCACTGGAGGGTATGTCGTTTCCGGCAGAAGAAGAGCAAACGTTCAGAGGCAGTGAAAGCGTCGATAGCTCCGGCTCCGCTGCACTCGAACGGTATGACGCCGTACGGCTGTTTGCCCAATGCGCCGCCCGCGCCAGAGTCGAATTCTCGCTGGCGGCGGAGCGAGCCGCCGTGGTGCGGATTTGCCGGCTGGTTGAGGGTATGCCGCTGGCCATCGAGTTGGCGGCGGCCTGGCTCAAAGTGCTGCCGGTGGCCGATATTGCGGCTGAAATAGAGCGCGGCCTAGACATTCTCGTCACGCGGGATCATAATGTGCCGGAACGCCACCGGAGCATGCGCGTGGTCTTGGAGCAGTCGTGGCGTTTGCTTGCCGAGGCTGAGCAAGAAGTGTTTAAGCGTCTGTCAGTCTTTAAAGGGGGGTTTGCTCCCGACGCGGCTCAAGCCGTAGCCGGGGCCTCGCTGCCGGATCTAGCAACCTTGGTCGACAAGTCGATGCTGTATGCCAGCCCAACCGGACGTTACCACCTGCATGAATTGCTGCGTCAATATGCTGCCGAACAGTTGGCTGCGCCAGTTGAAAACGCCACCGCGGCCTACAATGCACACTGCACCTACTATGCGGACTTTCTGGATCAATTATCTGAGGCCTTGATGGGCGGCGGGCAGCGACGGGGCTTAAAAGCTATTGCCGTCGAAATTGATAATGTGTGGGCGGCCTGACATTGGGCGGTTAGCGAGGTCAAGGTCGCGGAAATCGAGAAGTTGCTTCTGCCGCTCCAGATTTCTTGCCAGTTTCAGGGTAAGTACCTGGAGGGGGCTAACGCCTGGGAAGAAGCCTACCGTCATCTCTCCGGTGTTGAGCCGACGGTGCCGGTCAAGCTGGTTCTCATCCCCATTCTGATGTACTGGGGCTGGCTTCTCATTCGCTTGGGTCAGTTAAATAAAGCGGAGTCGGTGCTAGAACAGTCGCGCGAGCTATATCGCCAACTCGGTATCCCCCCGGTTCCCGGATATGGCACAGACCCGGCGCTGCCCTTGAGCCTGATTGCCACCATCCGCGGTGATTATGACACAGCTGCGTTGTACGGCGAACGGGCTCGCCGGGAAAGCGAAACTCGCCAACATAAACAAAATTATTATGAAGCCTATTATGTGCTGGCCAGCGCCGCCTATGGCCGCGGTGACTACCAAACAGCGCAACACCGGGCCCAAAAAGCGTACAATCTGGCGCTGGAGGTCGATGATCATTGGTTTGCAGCCTACTGTCTCAACGAGTTAGGCAGCAGCACCATGGCCCTGGGCGACATGGCCACTGCACAGCAACACTTTGAAACCAGTTATGCGCTGCGTCAAGAGTTCAATGATCCGGAAGGGATGGCCGTGGCCCTTAACCATTTGGGGGAGATTGCCCTGCGACAACAAGATTATGAGCGAGCGCGACACCGATACCAGGAGAGCCTGGCGATTTATCAGAACATTTCCGATAAAGGGGGTTTGGCCAAGGCTCATACCGGGTTAGGGACCATTGCCAGCCAACGAGGTGACATACAGCTGGCCCACCACCATCTTCAACAGGCCCTACAACTCGCCGCGGAGATGGACTATGTGCCGCTCATGGTTTCTATCCTGAATCGTATTGGCGAACTCTGGTTCAAAACCGGCCGGCCGGAAGATGGCTCGAAGGTGTTGGGCTTCGTCCGGCAATACGCTGCGAACGACCGGGCGGCAAAGCAGGAAGCGCAGCAACTCCTAAACAACTACGGGCCGGAGTTTCAGGAAAGAGCGGCAGCCCCAACGCAGCTTGAAAATCGGACCGTGGCAGACCTGGTGGACGAGGTGCTCAGGGCGATGAAGATGGGGGAGAACCTAGCGTGGTAAGGCGACCAGGCTTCGGCATTGGTTAAAGTGACCGGCCGATCTTTTGTCCCAGCAGAGTTGTGGTATAATCAACCTCTAATAATTTGGACCTAACTCAATTGAGGAGTATTGTTTGATGCCAACTGAAATTCAGATTCCCTCGGTCCTGATTACGGCCTTGCAAGTGGTTTTGGCCTTTGGGGGAGCATTCTTGATTGCTTTATGGGTTAGCTTAATCATTTGGACGTTTCGCGATGCGCGCCTGCGCTCTCGAGACGTATTTTCTATTCTGCTGGCCACCCTCATGGTCACCATTTTTGGACCGCTGGGCGTTATTCTTTATTTTCTCCTCCGCCCACCCGTGACCCTGGCCGAACTCTATGAGCGTTCACTCGAGGAGGAGGCGCTGCTGCAGGATTTGGAAGAGCGGCCTTACTGCCCCAGCTGCTCCCGGCAGGTAAATGAGGCTTGGGTGCTTTGTCCGGACTGTCACACCACCCTCAAAACAATCTGTCCCCAGTGCCAAAACAGTCTGCATCTCAATTGGAACGTTTGCCCCTACTGTGGTACGGTTGTGGCCGAATCCGGCGTAGCCCCGGATGATCACGATCATTCCGGCCTCGTCGAAACGGCAGAGCAGGCTAAAACGGCCACCCGGCCAATGCGACAAGTCGAAATGCAGCCGGCGAGCGCGGGCGAGGAGACCAAACAGGAAATTGAATCGGCTTTTAGAGGAGACGAAACTCGACCTCAGCTGCCCGAGGCCGGACCCGCGTAAATCACTTTCAATCCGAACGAGTTTTTCGAGAGCGATGTCCGCATGACATCGCTCTTTGTTTTCAATTATACGACGCTCGGAACCTCATTGCCCGCCTCGCGAATGGCCTCGCGCACATTGGTCAAAGATAGGACAACAATCCCAAAGAGGAAAAAGGCAATTATCGGCAGCATGGCTACGCGAGCACTGCCGGTAATTTGCACGGCAATGCCGAACACGATTGGTCCGATCCACGATGTGCCGCGCTCGCTAATTTCATACAGGCCGAAGTAGGCCGACTCTCGAGTGTGCGGAATCATCTGCGAGAAAAGCGAGCGGCTGAGCGCTTGAGAGCTGCCCAGCACAATGGCCACGGCGAAACCCAAAATCCAAAACTGAAATTCGGTGCGCAATAAAGCGTAAGCGTATAGCACCGTACCGCACCAAATGCATAAATTGATTATCACCGTTAATTTTGCACCAATACGTTGGGCCAACTTGTTAAACAGTATCGCCCCAAGGGCTGCCACAAATTGGATCATTAAGATAACCAACACCAAGGTTTCGTTGCCAAGCCCCAACTCACTCACCGCAAAAATAGTCGCCACCGTATTAATCGTCTGAATGCCGTCGTTGTACACGAGATAGGCAATCAGGTATTGCAGCGTTTTGGGGTATTTATTCTTCATTTCCTTAAGCGAAGCCCAAAACTCTTTGAGGCTATGAGAAAGATATCGCGCTCCGGCAGGTAGGGTGGTGGCGGGATCGCGCTGGATCAATCGCCGCTGTGGAAAAATAATCGTAAAAAGCAGCCACCATAGGCCGGCACTGGCCAGACTCAAACGTACGGCCAGGCCGGTGTCTTCCATAAAATTAACCATCAACAGATTAAGCACGAGCACCAAGCCACCGCCGATATAGCCGAAAGCAAATCCTTTTGAGCTCACGGCATCTCGCTGGTCAGGACTGGCGATATCGGGCAAAAAAGCGTTGTAGAAAACAATGGCTGCGCCAAATGAGAGGTTCGCAATGATGAACAGCACTCCACCGAATATGACGAGATTACCCTCTACGAAGAAGAGCATTATGGTTGAGCTGGCTCCTACGTAGGCGAACAAGAGCATCAAAGGCTTCTTCAACCGGGTATAATCAGCCAAGGTACCCAAAATGGGCAGGAAAAACACCTGCAAAATTACTGAAAATGAAACACACAACGGATAGAAGGCATCCGCCTCAACGGCGTAGCCCAAGACATTCACAGTTCCCCCTTGGGCTCGGGCCAGGGTAGCCAAGTAAGGCCCCAGAAATGTCGTGACAACAGTGCTGGCAAAGGCCGAATTGGCCCAGTCGTACATGGCCCAGCCGAAGATTTCGCGTTGGTTGTTCATGTAGCGAGAGTTCCTGTTCGCAGGTTAGATGCCGTCATTGTACCAGATATTGGTGGGAGTGTCACCTGACGAAGGTTAGGTGCAAACGCTAACGAAATAGTCACAAAAATTGGCTGATTTTAGTGGTAAGATGAGTCAAAAATCTGGACCCGGAATCCCGGTTTTCGGGTCGCAACGTGCTGATGGTTCGGCACCCTAAAATTTTTCATATTCGGTTAAGAATTGTCTGAATCGGTCGATTATACAAAAAGTGGGCCCATAACTTAGATCGTCCGCCTGCTGAATTTTTGACTTGCGGAGCGGATGGCAGGCCAGGTGCGGGTACCGGACGCCCAAGACGATTATTTAGAGTTTGGAAGTCATGAAAGACGACCATGAGTAATAAAATCGAACAACTCAAGGCTGAACTTGCGGCAACCATCGATGAAAGACACGAAATTGATGTTCTGAATGCACTGGCTTGGGAATTGAAAGACATTGATACGCAGCGAGGCCTTTCTCTCAGCAAGCAGGCGTACGAGTTGGCCAAGTCTACTCAATTCGAGAGGCACCGGTACACCAAAGGCATGGCCGACAGCCTACATAATCTTGGCCGTCTCAACCGCCAATTGGGCCACCACGAGCTGGCCCTGTCCCACTCATTTGAAGCGCTGGCCCTCTTTGAAGGCATGGGGCACTTAGAGG
>JBFGLD010000450.1:0-5453 GCA_041576335.1 Anaerolineae bacterium
ATACGGCCCGTGGAATTGAACTGAGCTTCTGGGAAAATGAAATCTGGGCTCAGGAAGACGGACCCGAGCAACCTGACTCCGGCAACGGATTTACCGGAACGCTTTTTACCCATGCCGAAGGCGCTGCCTACACCACAACCGGCAGCATTTTGTACGACTTGTTCATCCAGGGCAGTAATTACAATCTTTCTGCGAACGGCAGCTCGATCCTGACCGGGGCCCTGCGTGATTATCGGCCCTGGCCTAATCCATTTCCGAGTCCCCCTTTGTTCGACGTTTACGAAACCCCCAACTATCTATTTTTGGGGGACGATACCACCTCGGCCATGGCCAGTTTCACCGTGAGGCGAGTTGAACTCCTGGAGAAAAGCCGGATTCGCTTTAAGCCGGCCCTCAATTTTCACGGCCCCGCGACGATAACTTTTCGGGCCTGGGATAGGACTGACGGCAGTAATAATGGCGATACTGGCGTCGATACCGCAACCGGGGGGGCGTTTAGCGCTGCGACAGAAACGGCCACGATCACCGTCAATCCGGTCAACGACCCGCCGGTCGTCTCCGATATCCTCGACCACGCCACGACGATAAATACCCCGGTCGGGCCTATTCCCTTCACGATCGGCGATGTCGATACGCCGGTTGAAAATCTAACTCTGACCGCGACGTCGTCCAATCTGAGCTTGGTGCCGAACGGCAATATTGCGCTGGGCGGGTCCGGCACTAACCGAACCGTAACGATCAGCCCGGCGGCGAGCCAGACGGGGGTTACGACCATCACCATCAGTGTCGACGATGGCGCCGAATCGGTTAGCGATACGTTTGAAGTAAGCGTGGGCGTGGCCGCCACATCGACCAGCACGCCAACCGCCACCGCCTCGCCGACACCAACTCGTACGCCAACTCCGATCGCTGCACCGGAAGAATTTCCGGTTTATCTGCCGCTGATTTTGAAGGGTGCTTGAGAAAACTTGCTTGAGGCATTCAAAAAAGCGCGGCCCCAATGAGCCGCGCTTTCTTTTTCTTTACTGACGACTAATTTTCCTAGGTCGGATTTTTCACTACGGCCCCAAAAAGCCTTGAGTCCAGGTTGGGTCGGCGTTATCGATACTGCTGCTATTGCCCAAGATGCCGTGATTGCCGGAGGCTGAAGCGTCTAAGGCGACTTGTCCGGTGCCCGCATCGAAGTGCCACAAGCCTAAGGTGCTGCTATCCGGTACGAACGGTGCAGCAGGCGGCGTAAAATTGGCCGGGTAGCGCACGGTGTTCGAAATACGAATCTCGTCCAACCTGCCCGCAAAGAAGGCATAACCGGCCAGCCCGCCAATATTGAGGGAAGGACCGTTAGTAAATGTGCCTAGATTTGACGACCCTGAACCGTTCCCGTTGACAAAGACCTGAGCCGTACCGTTGTTGTAGGCTGCGGCGACGTGATACCACTGGCCGGCTTGCAAACGAGTTGGGGTGTACCGCCTAAAGCGCCAGCCCCGGTCGGTTGCTAGCCACAACGTCAGGTGACCATTGTTGAGTTCGAGAGACCAGCCGCTGTTATCATTTGCCTGGGCGATCAGGACACCTTCGGCGTTGTTACTGTCCGGGCGCACCCAGCCTTCAATAGTCAACAGTCCTGTACCGGGTATCACGCCGGCCCCAACGATGTCGTCGACCCCGTCGAAGGCCAGGGCAAGATTGCTGTTGGCAACCGGTGTGGGGGTGGGCGTATTGGTCGGCGAAACGGGCGTGGCTGTGGGCGTTGGCGGCAGGGGCGTATTGGTGGGCGTATTGGTCGGCGACACGGGTGTGGCTGTGGGCGTTGGCGGCAGGGGTGTGTTAGTGGCTGTATTTGTAGCAGGCAGGGGCGTGTTAGTGGGCGTTGGCGGCACGGGTGTGTTAGTTGGAGGTGCAGCCGTGGTGAACGGGTAACCCGTCGCCCAGGTCGGGTCAGCACTGTCGGTATTAGAAGTTGAGCCCAGGGTGGCGTGATTGGCTGAGGTTGAACTATCTGCGCTGATGTGCCCCGTGTTTTCGTCGAAGTGCCACAAGCCTACGGTATTGACGTCAGATGCAAACGGTGCGGTCGACGGAGTGAAATTTGAGCTGTAGCGAATAATATTCGAAATGCGAACCTCGTCTAAGACCCCCGAGAAGAAGGGATAGCCCGCCAAGCCCCCAAAATTCAGTGTCGGACCCTGGCTGAGCGTGCCGACGCTGGTTGGCGTCGATCCAACCCCGGCGACAAAGACTTGGGCCGTTCCATTGCCGTACGTGGCAGCCACATGGTACCACTGGCCGGCCTGTAAGGCTAACGTGCTTCGATTAAAACTCCAACCTTGATTAGTGGCTAGCCAGAAGGTCAGCTGGCTGTTATTGAGCTCCAAGGACCAACCGCTGTTGTTGTCTGCGTTAACGATTAACAAACCGTTGGCATTGTTTGTCTGCGGGCGTACCCAGGCTTCAATAGTCAGGATCGTAGTGCCGGGTACTGAATTGGTGCGTACCAGGTCATTAGCCCCGTCAAAGGATAAGGCAAAATTGGTATTGGGGGTTGGAACAGGCGTATTCGTGGATGTCGCTGTTGCCGTGGGTGTGCTGGATGCCGTGGAGGTGTTGGTTGGCGTATTCGTCGGCGGAATGGGCGTATTTGTCGGGGTCGGCGTATTTGTAGTTGCAGCGGTCGCCGCGGGGGTGTCCGTCGGGGTATTGGTCGGGACGGGGGGGCTGGTCGGTGTGTCGGTTGGAACCGGCGTATCGGTTGGCGTTGCGGTAGGCGTATTTTGGGGGGCGCTAAAGGGCGTATCGCTCGTGTAGACAGGTCCGGCCGGAGCGGCCCCGCCGTAAATGCACGTACCGTGGCTGGGGCCACCGCCGGCTCCCGAGCTGTCCAGTACGGTGCCCGTGCAGGGACCCTCTACGCCTTCGTCGAAATGGTACAGCGCAACGGTGTTGCTGTCAGGAGTAAACGGCCCGTTCGGCGGCGCAAAACCGCCTGTGTAACGGAGAATGTTGGACAGCCGCACTTCGTCGACCCAGCCGCTGTACGATGGAAACGATGACCCGGCGTCGTGTTTCTCGGCGCCAATAACCAAAAACGGGTCATCTTCAAATCCGGTTGACCGGCCGTCACGATAGCTAATATCCCCATCGGGTCCATCGGCTTGAGCTTCGAGCTGGCCGTCTACAAAAATGCTCAGCAGGCCGTCAGAGCGGCGGCGGGTAACCGCAACGTGGTGCCACTGGTCGTCGGCCAAATTGGACGTACCGCAAATCCCTGCGCCGAGGCTGCCGTTGTTAAGGCCGTAGGCAATTCGGCCGCCCGCCAGCGAGACGCCAAAGTCCCCGTAGTCGCCGTTGCCCCAAATGTCACGGTCGAAAATAATATTGCCGGTGATCCAATTGTCATTGCCGGTCGTGCAGTTACCGCTGTTATTCTCGGCGGCGTTTGCTTTCATCCACCATTCCAGGGTGAAATCGGCTGCACCCACATCGGCCGGAACCGCCGGATCAATGGAGACCTTGACCCGGTCGATGTCGTTAAGACCGTGACCATAAAATCTCAACGAATAATCGGAAGCAGTCTGGGCAGCCGGGAGGACCCCCCCTAGATTGTTCGAGTGTGAATATGCCGGCCTGGCTTCCCGCCCCAGTGCGGTTCCCAACAACAAGAGGATGATCAGCAAGCCCCCAAAATATGGAATGAAATTGCGCATATAATCCGATCTCCTTTACGAAGTGTCCCTTTTTGGATGGGATAGGGCGACCATTTCAGTTGTCAAAATTAACACTGCCGGTCAGGACAGCCGGTGCTGTTAAGGAGGACAAAAAAAGTATTTTATTGTTGCTTTTTAGACAGGAAGGTCAAGACGGCAAACTGGCTGACAGAAGGCAAAATACTCCTACTAATCATAGCACAATTAAGTTTGAATTGGGTTTGAGTCAGTCATGATTATTAAGTTACTAAAAATTGCCTTTATCCTTTATAGTAAGTATATTTATAGGCAGACTGACATGCTTTCGACTTCGTCGTGGTATGTGCTTGGGTTCGGGTGACCGATCGAGGGGAAATACCGATGAAATTCTATGTTTTCACCACGCCGGAGGATCAACTCCAGGCTATGAACTGTGACAATTATGCGTTGGCCGTATTGAACCACAAGCTTCGGGCAGACGCGGGCGATCATGAGGCAAAGGAGTGGGTAGAAGCCTTGATCCAGGCCTTTCCGGTCGAAGCGCTTGATGCTTTCCATGCGAAGGAACTCTTCCAAGCCAGGCAGGCTGCTTAATCTTCGTCGAGGTTATGGTCGATCATTTTGAGGCAATTTACGCCAGCCAGGCCGGCCGATACGACCAATTAGTTTCCCGTGAAGATTACCAGCAGAATATTTTGCCGGCGCTCAACAAAATCCGGCCGTTGGCCGGGTTGGCGATCGTAGAGATGGGAGCCGGTACCGGCCGCTTAACCTCCCTGTTGTCTCCCCTGGTAAAAAGCATTCAAGCGTTTGATATTTCGCAGCATATGCTCGAGGTGGCTATCGCCAAACTCGAGCGAACGGTTCTGAACAACTGGACTGTCCGCTTAGGTGACAACCGTTGCCTACCACTCGAGGCACAAGTTGCTGATGTATGTCTCGCCGGTTGGAGTTTTGGCCATTCGACGGCCTGGGCGGCCGGTAGCTGGCGCGATGAAATCGGCCGTGCTGTAGCCGAAATGAAGCGGGTGTTACGGCCGGGCGGTACGGCTATCATTTTGGAAACGATGGGCACCGGCTGGGAAACGCCCCACGCCCCTAACGAAGCCCTGGCCGCTTATTACACCTGGCTCGAACAGGAATTAGGCTTTTCTTATGCCTGGATCCGGACCGATTATCAATTCGAGTCGTTGGCCGAAGCCGAGGAACTTTGCCGTTTTTTCTTCGGCTCTGAGTTGGCGGATCGGGTGGTCGAAAATAACTGGGTGATCCTGCCCGAGTGCTCCGGCATTTGGTGGAGCACGGTTTAGTCTTTACTTAAATTTACGGCTATGGCTTGGATACTGTAAAAAAGGGTGGAGCCCGAATCTCCACCCTTTTTTTGATTTCTCAAAGATCAAATAGCCGTCACAACCTCACCTCAAAACCTCGAGCTACTTGAACTGGAAGTTGGCCCGGTGCTCTGACCCGTCGTTCAAGTTGACCACCAGCTGCCGGCAGGTGCCGGCCCAGCCCTTATTTGTTTTCCAAACGTAGTTGTATTGGTCGGCACCCGCATCATAGGAAAGGCTGCTTGATCCGGCAGAGTCCGTCGCTTCGACACCATCCACCTGAACCGTTGTGTCGCAAGCAATGGTTTCTGACTTGGGATAGCCTTCGGCCAGAATGTTCAACCCTTTATGACCGCCCAGGCTGAACTTGACCGGGACGGACTGCCCCGCCTTGACCGAGTTGAAGGTGGGCAGGTTCTCAATGGGGGAGAAGAAGCCG
>JBFGLD010000451.1:0-5448 GCA_041576335.1 Anaerolineae bacterium
TGAATGGCATTGTCGTACTCCATCACTTCATCTACGTTTTGATCAGCGTTTCGTTGATTATCTGGGTGGGCAACACGCTGTTCAAAGACGGGCGTGTTTTCTTAGTCGACTCATTCAACGGCAACAAGCCGTTAGCAGACTCGGTCAACCATCTGGTCGTCGTCGGCTTTTATCTGATAAATTTCGGCATCGTCTCCCTGTTTTTGCGGTACGGAGCTCGACCGAGCAATATTGTCGACTTTATCGAGTTAATGAGCATTAAAGTCGGGGTCATCTTTTTGATACTTGGCCTCATGCATTTCATCAACATGGGTATCTTCAAAGTGGTCAAGATGACCACGCCCATGGAAAACGGCAGCTTACCGGATCCCGCCGTCGCTTCACGCTTTTTTGGCAAAGCGCATTAATAAAATGGCCGGGAACGGGGGATTGGTCCGGAGAATGACTCAACCAGACCAATTCAAAGATCCCGGCCAAAAAATTTTGGAGCAAAGGGTTGCCGCTGGCTACTGCGCCTGGGTCATCTGAGGGTTTTGATGGGCCAGCTCGTCCCGCACGAGCTTTACCAGCAAATTATCCAGATTGTCCACAGAGTAATCCTCAACGTGGTGAGTGGTAATCTCACCCGGTGCGCCGCCGTTGGTTGGACCTTCATAAGTTAGAAAGATAAAGCGACCTTGGGTGTACTGGGCCAATTGGCGGAAGTTATACTCGCCCTGATCATCCAGCCCGCTGCTGGCAATGGGGAAGATCTTGATACCGCGGCGGGCGGCCACGACCATCTCGTCGGCATAATCGTAATCTTGAGCGTAATCGAGATGGGGTGGCGCATCGGCTACCAAAAAAATCATTTGAACCGTATCGCCGCTGCGCCACTCGACGCTGTGAAGTGCGTGATACAACCCTTCATTGAGCGACTCCGGATAATCGCCGCCGCCGTCGGCATACACGGTGCTGAGATGGCGGTGAAACTCGCCTACATCGGGCGTAAACTCATAAGTATTACTGACAAAGCTGTCCCCGCGATCGCGGTAGGTCACCATCCCGTACCGCACGTCGGGCCGGCCGGGCAGCGCATCGATCCGGGCGGCTACGTCGAAAATAGTGCTTTGGATTTTACCAATTTCGTCGGCCATGCTGCCGGTGGCATCGATAAGAAAGAGGACATCCAAATTGAGCGTATTAAACTGAGCCTGGGGCTCCAGGGTCACGTTCCAACGCTCGGTAAAGCCGGCGCCGGTTTGGGCCTCGAAGCGGGCTAAGGTGAATTGCGCCTGTTGGCCATCCTTAGCCACTTCAACTTGAAATCGGTCGGCTTGATCTATTGGTAGGTCCAGGGTCAGGGGATGGAATAAAATCTGGCCATTTGCGGCGGTGCGACCGCTATAAATTTCCTGGCTTTCCTGACCATCCAGGAAAATACGGACCGTGGCCCCGAGAATTGGATGGCCCTGTCCATCTTTGACCGCGACGATATAACGCTCGCTGACGTCCCGATCGTGCACTGCCCCACCCACATAGTTACGGCGGTAGAGCAGATAATCATCCCACGCGGCATTATCGTCCACTTCACCGGCCCGGAGCGGCTGGGCTTGCGGTATCTCAACAGCCCTCATTTCGGTTCGGCGGGTCTCAGCTCCAAATTCAACTTCAACACCAACGACCTCATCGGCAGGGGCCATTTCCCGAGCGGCAAGTGGCTCGGCAGCAGACTCAATATACGCGGGTGGGGCCACTTCCTCCGTAACTTCACCCCGATAGGTGGTCGTCGGGACCGGCGTTGGCGGGGGCATGGTCATGCCAGCGGCAGGTGCTGAGGCCTCTTCCGCCGGGGCCTCCATCAACTTCAATTCCAGCGATGGGGCTTCTTTGGCCGCCGGAGCACTTACTTCATCTGCGGCCTCGCCTTCCCCAACTTTAGTCTCTTGAGAAGACACCGCGGCTTGGCCACAACCGGCCGTGATAACCAGAAAGGCCGTTAACAAACCAATAGTCCAGAGGCGATAGGTATTAATCT
The DNA here is from genome assembly GCA_041576335.1 of Anaerolineae bacterium. Classification (GTDB taxonomy): domain Bacteria; phylum Chloroflexota; class Anaerolineae; order 4572-78; family J111; genus JANQQF01. Next base: position 2,018 of record JBFGLD010000451.1, read on the forward strand.
GAATTGACATCTTTTACTCCTTCCAGATAATATAAACCAAGGCATTTGCTAATGATTAGACGCTGGAAGGAGAAGGTTGGTTCCCCATGGCCAAAGAAAGTTCAAATCTAATTTTAATTGTTGATGACGAAGCCCGGATGCGCCGCTTCATGAAAATGAACCTGGACCTGGAAGGATACCGGGTGATAGAGGCCAGCAACGGCTTGGAGGCAATCGAACATGTGCGAGATGATCTGCCCGATTTGGTCCTGCTCGACGTCATGATGCCGGAGCTGGATGGGTTTGAAGCCCTGCGCCTCATTCGTGAGACGTCGACCGTGCCGGTAATTATGCTGACCGTGCGTGACGAGGAGGATGATAAAATCAAAGGGTTGGAGTTGGGGGCAGATGATTACGTGACCAAACCTTTTAGTCCGCGCGAACTAGCCAGCCGGATCAAGGCGGTCATTCGGCGGACGGAAATGGATGCGCCCGCCACGGCCGGTGGAAAATCACTTACGGTGGTGGACGATCACCTGCAGATCGACTTTAGCCGGCGCCAGGTGTTTGTGGGGGGCAAAGAGGTTAAACTGCGGCCTACGGAATTTCGCCTACTGTACCATCTGATCAAAAATGCCGGGTTTACGCTCACCCACGAAATGATTCTCTCCAAAGTGTGGGGCTACGAGTATCGAGATGAGAGCCAGTATGTCCGCTTGTATATTACCTACCTGCGTCAAAAAATTGAACCGGACCCCGGCAATCCCAGGTACATTTTGACCGAACGAGGGGTGGGTTATCGATTTGTAGATTTCAGCCGCTCATGAAAATCTATTTCATCATAAATCCGATAGCCGGCTTTGGGGGATTTCAAAAGTTGGTCAGCAAGGCTATGAATCGACTGGTCGACAGCGGTTGTATCGTCAAGTCTGCCGAAACCGAGGCGGTGGGGGATGCCACTTGTTTGGCCCGGCAAGCCGCCCAGGCCGGCTTTGATGTTGCCGTAGCCATCGGGGGCGATGGTACGATCAACGAGGTATGTAACGGCCTGGTCGGGTCCGATACCGCACTGGGCGTTTTACCGGCCGGTACGGCAAACGTGTATGCGGCTGACGTCAAAATACCGATCTGGTGGCCGCTGAACCCTGACGCGGTCTTTAAGGCCACAGAAATATTGTTAACCGGCCGGCGCCGCCGCATCGATATGGGGTTGGTTCACTTGCCGGACGGCAGCAGCCGCTATTTTTTGATGTGGTGCGGCATCGGGCTGGATGCGGCCATTACTCAGACCAAACGGGATCGAACTAAGGGCAAGCTGAGTCTTGGATACGCATCTTGGCTTATTTCCGGGGTAATCACAGCCGTCGATTTTATGGGTACGCCGGCTACGCTCATCACCGACTTTTCCACCGTCCGGGAGCGTTTATTGATGGCGGTCGTCAGCAATGGGCAGCTTTACGGTCGGGTGTGGCGCATGGCTCCCAAAGCCTTACTGGATGACGGCCTGTTAGACGTGGGGGTCATGACCGGCCATGGTTGGCCCTCCACCGTGCGGCACGTGGTTGGTCTCACCTTTCGGCAGCATGTCAAAGATCCCAACTTTCATCTGTATCGCACCACTCGCATCTCGATCTCCGCTAAAGAATCGCTCCCGGTACACGTAGACGCCGAAACGATCGGCACAACGCCGGTCGAGATTGAGGTGGTGCCGCTGGCGCTTAAGGTGATAATTCCTCAAGATGCGCCAAACCGGTTATTCAAAAACTAGAAAATTTGATTAGGCTGTCGGCCAGATAGTCATTTGGCCTTTGCAGTCAGATTTAAATAGTGTTGCCGGGGCAAGAGTGGGCGCCTTAACCCGGCCCTTCTCCCAAATCAAAAATGGAGGGTTGGCCCGGGTTACAATTGGGGCAGCCCGCGGCAGGATTTGGCACAACACTAAAGCACTCGCTACACCAGCCCTCAACTTCAACCCGATTTTTGAAACCGAAGAATTTCTTAACCACCTTACCGTTCAGCTTAAGAGTCTCCGACGCATTCGCGCTGAGAATTTCGGGTACCGGACAGGTATAGCATAAATTTGGCTCCCAGGGAGGAGAGTCCGGGTTGGCTTCAATTAGGCGGCAGGCTTGAACATCACGCCCGCGATGGAAATCGCCATAGTAAAATTTACACTCTTTGCCTGCTGGGGTTTTCATCAATTTCCTCTGTAAACACGACCATCGACGGACGACCGCGCTCCCCGGTTGGTCATCATCGGCCGGTTCATTCACACCCGGGTGATATACTCACCGCTGCGGGTATCGATGCGGATCACGTCGCCGATGTTAACAAACAGGGGCGTTTGCACCTGAAGCCCGGTTGACACGGTGACCAGCTTGGTTGCGCCCTGGGCCGTATCACCGGCAAAGCCGGGTTCGGCTTCGGTGACTTCCAATTCAACCGTGATGGGGATTTCAATATCCAACAGCTCGCCATTATAGCTAGACAGCTTAACAACCAACTCTTCGGTCAGGTAAGGAATGATATCGGTCAGCCGTCCGGCGTTTATCGCCGGCTGCTCGTAAGTTTTGGTGTCCATAAAATAGTAGAGTTCGCCATCATTATAAAGAAATTGAGCCTCGGCGTGGTCCAAGCGGATGTCCTCAACTCGCTCACCGCCGTTAAAAGTTTTCTCATAAAGCGCTCCGCTACGCAAATTACGAACCTTGACTCGAATAGTGGCCCCACCACGAGCGGTTTTGTTGTGTGTGTAATCAATCACCTTGAAAATTTCATTATCGTGGGTAAACGTTGCCCCTTTGCGCAAGGCATTTACATCGATCATTGCATATTTCCTCCAAGAATTAATCCAACAGAGATTAAAAACGGACCTAGGGCGTAAAACCGCTGGTTTCGATCGTACGTGCAGCCGGCCCTTGTTACCCGCAAAATCGCTCAGAACCCGCCGTAGTCAATCCACTGTTCCGCAACTTCGGGCAAATTGGCCAGTAACCCGCGCCGTTCTGTCACATCCGGCAGGGAGTCGAGAAAAGCCCGGCCATAACTTTTCGTAATGATCCGGCGATCAAAAATGGCGACTACCCCCCGATCATCTTTGCTTCGGATGAGTCGACCAAACCCCTGCCTGAATGATAAAATGGCTTCAGGTACGGAATATTGGCTGAAGGGATCGTCGAACGTTTCGGCCCGGGTCGCCACGATGGGGTCGCTGGGTACGGCAAAGGGAATACGTGTGATCACCACGCAACTTAAGGTCGAGCCGGGAATGTCAACGCCCTCCCAAAAGGAGCGCGTCCCCAGCAACACCGCTTGGTCAGAAGTTTTGAAATTTTCCAATATCTGACGGCGGCTGGTGCCGTCACCTTGCTGGTGCACAACGATACCCACCTCGGCCAGCGGCCTCTTAATACTACTGGCTGTCGAACGCAACTGATTGTAAGATGTAAAAA
>JBFGLD010000452.1:0-5446 GCA_041576335.1 Anaerolineae bacterium
CGGTCGTCGCTCGCGACGACCGCCGGCTTCGCGTTCTGCTACGTCGGCAGTCGGGCCCCGATTGGCCTCAATCCAGTTCAGGCAGTTTTCGTCGCTGCCCATAAAAACGTTGGCGGCCATAATGGCCTGCTTAATCTCCGTTTCGATGGGGTTGGTGATAGCGCTGGTTAAGCCGTTGGCAATTGCCATCGCTAAAAATGTCCCGTTGAGAGCCGGCCGGTTGGGTAATCCAAAGGATACGTTTGATGCACCACAACAAGTATTGACGCCTAACTCATCACGGCAGCGATTTAGAATCTTGAATACCGATTTGCCGGCACTGGCCATCGCTCCAATCGGCATTACCAGCGGATCGATGAGGATGTCGGAGCGAGGTATCCCGTAATCCGCCGCTCTTTCGACAATTTTTTTAGCCATGGAAAAACGCACGTCCGGGTCTTCGCTGATGCCAGTTTCATCGTTGCTAATGCCGATAAACGCGCAGCCGTACCGCTTGACCAGGGGTAGCAGTGCTTCCAGCCGTTCATCCTCACCGGTAATCGAGTTGAGCAGTGGCTTACCCTTGGCAACTTGCAGGCCGCGTTCCAGGGCCGCTACTACGGAAGAGTCAATGGAAATAGGGACATCAGTAGCAGATTGTACTAACTCAATGGCTTCAGCCAAAATCTTCGGCTCATCGGCCAGAGGGATGCCGGCATTGACATCCAGCACAAGTGCGCCAGCCTCGACCTGAGCGATCGCATCGGCTTTGACCCGCTCGTAGTTGCCGACTTTCATCTCGGCGGCCAGCAGCTTGCGGCCTGTGGGATTAATTCGTTCGCCGATGATCACAAAAGGACGGCCTTCTCCGATGACCACGTCTTTGGTTTTTGAACTAATGAGAGTGTCTACCACAATAGACTCCTTGAGTAGGTCGCTGAATTTACAATTTTGCCAGAACTCGCCGGCCTTGCGCTCGGCAGCCGGCCAATCCTTTAGCTTATCGGCGATACGGGCGTTAGAAAATTTCAGCACAAACGCTGTCGATCAAACGCTGCTAATAATAGAGCAAAGTGAGCCATTGTCAAACTACTGCAGTCTTTAAATTCTGGTTGCTGATGGGTCATGACAATGCTATAATACCCGCTTAACCAAAATTACTTCACATCACTCACGCCAATTACGATGTGGATTGGACAGAGACGGCGAGACTTTGGAGGACAGATCGTGGGCCGATTATTAAGTGCTAGGTATCGGGGCGAAAAAATTGTTTTGTTAGGCATGGTTCTGCTGGTCGGGGCTGCGTGTTCCGGGGGGCAGGAGCCCGCCCCCGCTCCGAGCAATCCGACCGCCAGGTTCGAAGTTGTTGTTTTTGAAACAGCGGCACCGACCGATACGCCGCTGCCGGTCATAGACAATTCGGCTGCCACGCCATCCGAGGCTATAGTTGGCGTAGGCGCTAATGCGGCAAATGAGCCGGAAAAGAAAGACTCAGCCGTCTCTTCCACGTCCGACGTTTTGACCCGATCCAATTTAAATTTTAATCGTCCACCCGATGTCAATCCGTTAACCGGCTTGAAAGTGGACGACCCGGCCGTATTGAAACGACGCCCCTTAATGGTGCGAGTGGGCAATGATCCGGGTGCTCGGCCTCAAGTCGGATTGAATAAGGCTGACCTCGTGTATGAAGAAATAGTGGAGTGGTGGGTAACCCGTTTTACGGCGATTTACCTTAGCCAAGACCCTAACATGATAGCTCCCATTCGTTCAGCTCGACTGATTAACCTGCAGTTGGTACCGCAATATCAGGGAGCTCTGGCTAACTCGGGTGGCTCTGACGGGGTGCGCTGGGAGCTGTCTCAAATCAGCATCGTTAACCTGGACGAGTTTTTTGTGCCGCAACCTTATTTCTACCGCGAGAACGAAGGCTGGCAGACTCGCTTAGCGTTTGATGCAGTGGGCGCTCGTGACTATTTGAAGGATGAAGGGCTGGAGAGCGATGTCAAGCTGCGCGGCTTTCTTTTTGATGAGTCGCCTGATTTGACGAAAGTGCCTGAAAAGGCCGTCGGACTGGCCAACGAGGTGGTCATCCCCTATCCGCAAGTAACCAGTGAGGCTAAGTGGATTTACGACCCGGCCAGCGGCAAATATCTACGGTTCACCGCGAGCCAGCCTATGAATGATTTTGACGGGAGCCAGATCGCCGCATCAAACGTGATCATTTATTTTGCCGACCATCAAGCTACGGATATCGTTGAAGACAGTAATGGAGCTACCTCCATTCGGATTAACATCAACGGTAAAGGGGCAGCCTGGCTGCTGCGTGATGGTACGATCTTAAAAGGAAATTGGGAGACGGATGGCACCACAACGCCTGATTATATCTTCGACGATGGTACCCTCATGCCCTTAAAACCGGGGAACATCTGGGTCGAAGTTGTACCACTCGACTACGAAATTAACATTGACGGTGTCGAACAAGACTCGCTGGGCATAGCGGCCGAGGAGACCGGTTCGCCTGGCGGGACAAGCAGTGATGGGCTCACTCCAACGTTAACGCCAATCGGCGCGAGACCAAACACGTCGACACCGGTACCCACGGGGACCGAAACGGCCAATTAGCTAGTTCCGACGGTTGTTATCAGTTTGATCCAAAATCACAATATCATTTTATGAGTAATTGCTCCTCAACCCGAACCGTGTTATAATTTTGCGCCGCTTTCAATTCTTGATTTTATTCATCGATCTAAAATCAATCCTCATTGCAGTTAGAAGCGCGTAGGTACGCGATTTTGCTTCTCACACCGAAATAAATGAACCCATTGCCGGAGAGTGAAAATGGAGCTCTTGACCAATTTACTGCTGTATATTGTCCTCGCCCCAGGGCTTGGCCTTCTTCTGCGTTCTATCAGGCAAGAGGATGGTAGCCCGCGCCTGAAATGGTATATTTCAGGCGTGATTATTGGAATCGTCACCGGAGTCGTCAACGCCGTATTAGTTAGGGGCGGCATACCGTTTGGCAGCAGTTGTAATTTGGAGGTGGTCGCAGGCGCGCTGTTAGGCGGGTTCGGAACGGGGTTGGTTATTGGGTTACCAATCGGCCTAATTACAGCCTACGATATGTCTAAACGGTTCTCCCTTGTTGATGGTTGGTTGCTCATTTTTAAGATTATTATCATCTTTGTGGTAATTGGCGGCACCATTTCCTCACTGGCCGTGTCGAAATATTCGGGTGAGCAGTGGTTCGACTTTTTCATTTTTGGCCTTGCCCAAGGCGGAATTTACGCGTTGATTGCCTTGGGCTATACGTTGGTTTACGGCATTCTGTTTATGATTAACTTTGCCCACGGCGAAGTTTTTATGGCCGGCGCTTTTACCGCTTTTTTTGTAGCCCGGGCATTGGCCCAGCCCGGTCCTGAGGGTGCGCCGGCGCTTTTGGATGTGAACCCGCTTTTAGCACTTCTCCTTGTTTTTCTAACCTCTATGGTAACTTCGGTCGTCGTTGCCGTGACCCTGGAACGGGTTGCCTATCGACCTTTAAGACGCGCCCCTCGTCTGGTGCCCCTCATCACCGCGATTGGCGCGTCTTTCTTTTTGCAGTACACGTTTAGGGGATTTTACGGCTCCGGCGTTGAGGCGTACCCTCGAGTGAATGCTTTATCCGGTGATTTACTTGTGGGTGACTTGCTATTGGTTGTAGCCTTGATTATTGTCGTTGGGGCTGCATTACTCGCCGTATTGCCATTGCACCGCTATCTTAAAACCAAAATTTCCGGTCGCGTATCGGAATGGGCTCCATTAGCCGTAAGTAGTTTAGTTTTAATTCTCGTTGCTTACTTCTTGGTTCCCCCGGTTCAGGGGCTATTGAGTACGATCGTTGACGGGCTGTTCCCTGTCTCCCCGGCTTCTACGACCAGTCTTCAAATTACATCCCGGTCTGAGTTTCCGCTGCCGGTGTCTCGTATTCAATTCACGGTAATCATCTCCTCCATTCTGCTGATGGTGGGTCTGTATTACTTTGTTCAACGTACTAAAATTGGTAAGGCTATGCGAGCCGTGGCCGAAGACAAAGACGTGGCTGCCCTCATGGGCATCGACGTGGACCGGGTCATCACCATAACTTTTGCTTTGGGGGCCGCCTTGGCCGGGGCTGCCGGCGTGCTTTATGCCCTCATTTTCCGTCAGGTTAATTTTTTTATGGGCTTCTTCCCGGGATTGAAGGCGTTCACCGCTGCGGTATTAGGTGGAATCGGGAATATTCCGGGAGCGATGTTGGGCGGGTTGTTCTTGGGAGTATTTGAGTCGTTGGGACCGAGTTTATTTTTGGAAGGGTTAGGGATTGATGCGCCTTATCAGCTTAAAGACGTGATTGCCTTTACGATGTTGGTGCTTGTCCTCATTTTCCGACCCACGGGCATTATGGGAGTTGAACTCAGTAAGAAGAAAGCCTAACGAGGTAATTGCATATGGAAAGCCAAAGTCTAGCCTACCATGACCGGCCAATATTTACCTGGGACAAAGTCGTTCAATATGGACTAATTAGCGGGATAGGAATTTTGTATGTCTGCCTTGTGGGCATGGTCGAAACCTTTCACAAGCGGGACGTTATTTTCGGAGTCTTGTCGCTCGGTCGGTCCCTGCTGGTTGTGATTAGTCTGGGTATGGGCTATGTGATCGCTTCAAAAACCTCAAAAGAGAATATTGGCAAAACCTTGTTAAGCAGCGTCTTGGCTGGATTGATAAGTTCTGCTTTAATGGTGCTGTTCGTGGTGATTGCGGGACCGCTCAATATGCGGAGCATGTTCGTGAATGCCTCGCCCGCCTTGATGAAGATTCTGACCTTTTCCCAGGATTCTCAATTGACGGGTCTGATGATGTTAACAGGCATGATAACATCAATGCACTTGTTGGGCGCCGTTATTCATCTGCTTCCAAATTTCTTGCGTCGTTTTGTCATCGCCGGCTTGACTGCGGTGCTGCTAATCGGGATGTTACAGGAACTCTTAAATGTAATTCTGTCGCGAAGTGATGTTACAAAACCCCTGGTCAAGTTATTATTCGCCCGCAGTGGGTTATCAATCCAGGGTACGATCATTGTTTTTCTGGTCTTCGGTGCGTTCCATTTATTTTGGGTTACCCAAGGCAGGGGAGTCGGGGCCCGCGTGTCAAAACTGCCAACGTTTCAGCAGCGTGTCATCAATTGGGCGGCAATCGCAATTGCTGTCTTGATTTTGATCTTTCTTCCGCAAATCGTCGGCCCCTATATTACCCAAATACTGGTATTGGTTGGCCTCTACCTACTGATGGGGTTGGGCCTTAACATAGAGATAGGCCTGGCCGGCTTGTTAGATTTGGGGTTTGTCGGGTTCTTTGCGATTGGGGCCTACACCGTGGCCCTGTTCACCACTACCTCTCAATAGGGTCTGGCCAGCGTCACCGCCGGGCAAGCCGTCAATGGTTCGTATAC
>JBFGLD010000453.1:0-5445 GCA_041576335.1 Anaerolineae bacterium
GCGCATCCGACTCGATGGGAGCCCGGCGGCGGCTTAGCGCCCGAATTCGGGCCAGTAACTCTTCAAAGGCAAAAGGTTTACCTAAATAATCATCGGCGCCCGCCTCCAAGCCGGCCACCCGGTCGGGAATAGCATCTTTGGCCGTAAGCATCAAAATGGGAGTTTGCAGCTCGCCTTCTCTGATTTGACGGCATACGTTCAAACCATCAATGTCGGGTAACATCACATCTAATATAATCACATCGGGCAGTTCGGCAAAAGCCAACTCCAACCCACTGCCGCCGTCGACGGCGGTAATAATATTGTACCCTTCCCGACGCAAGCCTCGACTGATGAATCCTGCAATTTGGGGCTCATCCTCGATAAGCAAAATCTTATCACTCATGATGATTTGTTCCCCTCCTCTCCTCTGGCCAAATGTAAAATTAATCTAACTTAAGTTGCTGCCAAGGTGGTGACCGTAACCCCGGATGGTTAAAACACGGCAGACTTGTTAAATTTAATACTGGTTTTCTTTAAAAAGCAATTGTCACCGATCAACAATGGCAAGCAGCAACTAACTTAGCTTAAACGGAAATTATAGCAGGGAAAAATGAGACTTCAATTAAACGAGCTCTTCACTTCGGTAAGCTGCCCCATGGTTACTGTATACAACTTGGCCCGCTGACGAAAATCAAGACTATAGTCCTCCCAATCCGTAGTCGTAAGCAAGGATTGACCAACCTGGTCAACCATGGCCAGAATTTGTTTGCGCCGTTCCCCGTCCAGCTCACTCATCACATCGTCCAGCAAGAGCAAAGGTGTTTCACCGGTTGCCTGTTGCATTAAGGTTACCTCAGCCAGCTTGGTGCTTAGGGCAGCCGTGCGCTGCTGGCCCCGCGAGCCATAGAGCGTCATGTCGACCCCATCTACAAGAAAGTGCAAGTCATCCCGGTGGGGGCCAACCAAGGTCACACCTCGATTAATCTCCTCCTGGTGAGACTGCTGCAAATAGGCCAGAAAGGTCTCCCGCACTTCTCTGACCGGTGGCGCTGCGGTGGCATACGGGGCCAAGTCCTCAATCATCAGCGGCAGCTGATAGTTGGGTTTGGGGCGCTGGTGGAAATCAAAGCTGGGTGCATAATGTAGGCGCAGGTTTTCTCGACCTCCACTCAGCTCTCGATGGCTGTGGCGAGCTTCAGTATCCAGATCTAATACAATATTGTGACGGCGCGTAATCAAACGCGCCCCGTTATCGGCCAACTGCTCGTCCCAATAAAGCAGTTGATCAGGATTACCATTGCGCTTGAACAGTTCCTTAAGCAAAGCATTTCGCTGGGTGAGAACCTTGTTGAATCGACTGAGCGCCAGGCAATAATCAGGGTCCATTTGGCAAAGCGTACTGTCCAAGTAGCGACGCCGTACTGCGGGCGCGCCGGTGACCAGTTCGATATCTTCGGGTATGAATAAAACGGTCATCACTTTGCCGATGACATCCATAGCCCGTTTTTTGACTCCGTTAAGCCGAATATCCTTGCGAATACCGTCACCTTCGCGCAAAATGGTTATGGCTATTTGAAATTCATCTCGCGCAGTCTTGACCGCAGCCTCGACCCGCACAAACGGGAGCGTTTCTTGATTCAATACAAGCCAATTGATGAGTTGTTGGTCAGCGCGGGCATGAATGCCTCGAGTCGTAGACAAAAAATAAATGGCTTCGAGCAAATTTGTTTTACCGTGCGCATTTGCCCCCTGGAGCAGGGTTGGCCCAGGGGGCAAATCGAGCATTAACCGGCTATAGTTGCGATAATTGGTTAGTGATAGTTGGGAAATGTACACGATGGTAAAGCCGTTGCAAGGGTTAAGCAGCCAATGAGCTAATGGCTTAGGGCCTGTGCTCTGCACCTAGATTGATTTGGCGTAGCCCGGCCAGTCGCTTTTCAGCCTGGGCGCGCTTCACCTTTAGGGCGTGCAGCCCCCCAAAACCTTCGATAATGAAAGACGCAGATGTTGTACCATAGTAGGCGGCTTGGAGCGCATCACCCGTTTCAAGATACCCCGCCACAAAGCCGCCACAAAACGAGTCGCCGGCCCCGGTCAGGTCGGCCACATTAGCCGGGTAGGGCAAAACCTCGAAGAAACGATCCGGGTCACGTTCATATAGCGTTGCACCGTGGTCTCCCTTTTTAATGACAACGATCTTCGGTCCCCTGGCCGCGATTCCGCGGCAGAACGTCTGAATATCGTAGTCAGGCACCAGGCTCTCCGCTTCGATTTCGCTCGGAATAAAGGCATCAGCGCGACGGAGAAGTTTTAACAAATTGGGGTCATCCAAATTGCCGTTAAGGTGATAGGGCAGCATATCAACCGAAACAAAAATATTAGGCTTTTTCTCCAAATACTCAATCCAGTCCAAAATTGATTCTAAACGCATCGGGCAAATATGGATGGACTCCGCGTTCCACAGATGGGGCGCTAACTCTTCAGGGCGGGGGGAGTTACGAATATGCACCCGGCGCGCGGCTTCGCTAAAAGCCGCAGCCTCGTCCGCAGTCAGCGGGCTGCTGCTGAAAGGGCTAGGCGTTAATACGACAACCTCCGTATTTCGCGAGAAATAGCGGCGATAGCCGCTCAGTTCATAAATAGTCCAGGCTCGAAGAGTCTCTCCATCTTTACTAATCAGGCCGGAGGTATCAATAGCACTTTGGCTTAACGTGGTTGTGTATTCAGCAGGCCAGTCATAGCCAACCACGGCCACAATACCGACATACTCAGACCAGATATTGGCCCCCACCGCCGCATACAGCGCATTACCCCCGGGGTCGGCCATACTGGTGCGGCCATCAGCATAAACCGTATCATTTAGCGCTAGTGATCCGACACAGAGATGTTTCGCGGCCAAACAAGCCTCCAAAAAGCCCGCCTGAGCATAACATAAGTTAACCTGGGTGTCAATCCGGTTCCGAACGCTGCAACGTCTCCGATGTGAATAAAGCGGCTTCACAACAGCCTTGGGCAGCAGTAAACATGTTTGACAAACAGCAAAATATCAGCTATTACAACTTAGAGCCTGCGTCTGCTACGCCAATCGTTCCGATTTGGTAGACCGGTTCCACGTTGAGCCAAAAATGACAACGGTATTAAAAGGAGACTCCACTGTGGCAGATGTTATTGATTACAACATAGTTGGCAAAGTTTATCGCCAAAGCTTGCCGCTCTCCCGTTTGGCCGAACGGATCATTGTGGCCGGCCGGGTTGCGACGGGTAAACGAAGAGGCGCGGCCGGGCTTGGCGGAGATTTCTTGGGCGGCTTGAAGAGCGGCGAGTAAGTCATGGCCCCATTCAACACCCACTTTCTGCTGGCCGAAAGACTCTGGCCTGAACTGCAAAACGACCTGTGGCAAGCGCACTACGGCCAATTTTGCTTTGGCTGCATCGCCCCCGATGTGGATAAAGTTTCGCCCATGCTGAGCCAAAAAGATACCCACTTTTTTGACCGCACCGACAATTACGAAGCCATGGCCTCGCGCCGGACAGCCGCCTTTTTAGCCCGGCAAGATAGCTTCTTAGGCCGTCCCTTTCACCAGCTTTCCGGCGAGGGACAGGCCTTTGTGTTGGGTTACCTGTGTCATCTCTGTCTGGACGAGGTTTCAAAGCACATGTGGCGGCGCGATACCTGGCTGCAGTTTCAGCACGTGCGCCCCACCTCGGCTTTTGCGGCCCTGGACGAGTTGGCCTGGCACCACACCCAAAATTATGCCGCCGTAGCCGGGGCCCTGTGCGCGATCGAAGTACTTGACATTATCTCCCCTATTCCTGTGGCCGATTTGCAGGGCATGCACCGCGGCGTCTGCACTTTTGTCCAGTCCAAGAGCGCCGAGGAAGAATATTTGGCTCTGGAGGATCTGTTCAGCAATCCTACCCCGGAGCAGCGCTGCGAATACCGGCGCTGGTTTCGAGCCGAAATTGACCTCGCCCGGGCCCAGGTTCATATTTTTGAATTAGAAAACTTGATCGAGGCCGGAATGATTTGGAGCCGTCAGCGCCTGGCCGCTCTGATTGAGGGCCGCCTGCTCGAGCCGGCGTACCCCGAGCTGAGGCGAAATAATTCGACCGCAATTCCTTAGGGCCGGCTCGGCTCCACAGCGGCTTCGGCGATGGACCAAACTGTAAGCATGATTTCTTTCTTATGTAAGGTTGGTGTGGTATGCTATAGAACGTGGAACGGAGGACATGGGCATTTTTCATCGGCCGCCGTCCAAATCCAATCCGTCATCAGGAGGCATTATGAAACGGATTCTTGTTGTTTTCATCGGTGCGATGCTGGGCGTATCGTGCATCGTCGGGCTGCTGTACCTGGTCTTGGACCACACCAGCCTGGTCCCCAACCCGGTCGCTCCGCTGCCCGCCGGCCGGCCCGACGCGGCGGCGCTGCCGCAGGTGAAAGCCACGGTTAATGGGGTGGCCATCACCCGGCAGATGGTAGATACCGAGGTCAAAGTCAGCCGTCTCAACGTGGTCGCCCCGATGCCTGCGCTGAGCGGCGAAGATTTGGAGCGGGCCAGAGAGGAAGCGCTCAACCAGCTCATTAATCGCCAGTTGATTTTGCAGGCCGCCGCCCGCCAAAATTTTCGCTTAACCGACGAATTTGTACTCAAGCGGGTTGACCTCCTGTTTGGCACATATGGAGCCGATGCCCTCGACCAGGCCCTGGCACAGATTGGCGCGACTCGGGATGACGTGGCCTGGTGGGTGCGGGAAATCTTTACGGTCGAGGAGTTCACCACCAAGGTGGTCATGGCCGGGGCCGCGCCTGAAGAGCGGCAGCAGGTATACAACGACTGGCTCAATACCCAGCGGGCCGCAGCCGACATCAAAAACTATCTCAACGGCGAAGCCCAGACGCTGTTGGCCCTGGTGGGTGAACCGGCGCCGGAGTTTGCACTCCAAACCACCGACAACCGGCAGGTGGCGCTGTCCGACTACCGGGGCAAGGTGGTCCTGGTTAATTTTTGGGCTACGTGGTGTCCTTCCTGTGTCGTAGAGATGCCCGATTACGAGCAGGTCTACCAACAGCACGGTCGGGGTGAGGGCGACTTCGTCGTGTTAGGCGTCAATCTACAGGAAGGCGGGGCCTATGCCGCCGAATATGCCGCGGGCCTGGGCGTGACCTTTCCCATATTGCTGGATCAGGACGCCAGCGTAACGACCCGGCAGTATCAAGCCCCCGGCATGCCGGCCAGTTTTATTATCGACCGGCAGGGCATCATTTTTTATCGTCATCTCGGCCCCATGAGCGGCGAGACGCTCGAAGCCAAGCTGGCCGAGCTGGGGTTGTAGAGCTGTCCGGCCACCTGCTGCCTGCTACTTAAACCAATCGCTTGCGGATCTGGGAACTGACATTATCCAAAACCGTAACCACAACCACAATAGCCCACACGGCCGTGCCGGCTTTGTGGTAGGCCA
>JBFGLD010000454.1:0-5429 GCA_041576335.1 Anaerolineae bacterium
ATTAACGGGTTGCTCGTGCCGCCAAACGACTCCGAAATATTGCACCAGACTTTAAGTCACCTTATTCAACATCCTGATTTGTTGTCTCAACTAGGTGACGGTATTGGCCCGGTCGAGACTATTGAAACACACGTCACTAAACTTGAAGCAGTTTACGATACGGTTCTTGGCGAAGGCTCATAAGTAAGTAAGCAAGCCGGCCACTGTCCATAAGATTTTAAGATTTAATCACTTTTGAGTACCTCGTCTAACTTGAATAGTAGCGAGTCTGTTGCAGCCATGAGCGACCAGCCGGCATCCTTGGCAAGCGGGCTATAACGACCGGCTTCAGCCTCGCTAAGGCATTGCTCAACGTCCGCGGTGAGCGCCTCGTCGAGACCGATGGAACTCAGCTGACTAGCCAGTTCGGCACGGGTAACACCATTGATCGATTTTTTGAGCGCCGTATTAAGATAGTTGGTCAGCGCCTGCTGAACCGTCTTATAATTATCATCGTTTTCTCTCATGGCTGCGGTCAAAGCTGGGTGGATTGTGGGCCGTAGTGGGGCTATCCTGGTATCCGGCTTTGATTTCACCAGTGCGAAAGACTGTGCCGGTCGCTTTGCCGCAATTTTCTTAAGAACGTGGGACAAACTTGGGTCGGCTTGTTCGATCTGATTCTTAACAGCTTTGCCCCGTCGCTGCCATAACCACAGTCCGCTCGCGCCGGCAATCGCGGCTAAGGGAATCACGCTGCATAGGGTGGCCAGTAGAACCGTATAAACCGGCATTTGGAATAACCATGCCCTAAGTTCGACTGTGTCGAATAAAGCTTGGCTCACCTGTTCCGGCTGAGCTGCGCCAGGTGTGCTTAGGTTGGCCACACTTGCCGGCGTGGCAGTCGGCGGTTGAGCGGTTGCTGTCGGTGTGGTAGGGGCTGGTGTTGGCACAGGGATAACTTGGACGGTCAGCGGTTCGGTCGCAATGGTCCGATATTCAGACGCAATCGGATCGAAATAAACCAACGTGGCCGGGAGGATTGTGTGGTCGCCTACCTGGCCGGGTACGATGAGCCGCTCGAAGACGCGTGTACCGGTCATCAGCTTATCTTCCTCAAGATCAGTCGTCAAACTGGTCAAGGTGTCATAAGCCCGCCACCAGTTTAGCTGCGGCCAGATGGGTTCGGGGAGCAAATTCATATTGCCGGTACCACTCACCGCCACATAAAAAGTAGCCGGCTGGTTAATAACGGTTACCTGCGGCTTAAACCATGCTTTAATCTCATATTGACCAACGGCACCGTTAAATCCGGGCGGGGCGTCATCCGGCAGGGGCTGTACTTCCACCGTGACCGGCTCAGTATACATTTCAACCGGCTCTTCATAATAGTTTCCCAGCAGTACGAGTCGGGCCGGTTGAACGGTAAGGCGTCCCGGCGTTTTTGGGAACAACATCGTCCGAATTTCGGTGATCAGATAAGTACGATCGGAAATATCAAAATTATATTGCCGAACCGGAAGACCAATTTTTTCGAAGCCGGGAAACAGCGGTTCGTCATATTTTGGTTTCTTATGTAGTTGAATAGCCTGATAAAATCGAAAGGTGTGAATGATTTGTTGAGTGACGTATGGAGTTTCCAGGTCAACGACCGACTCGACAAAAAAATCCTGCCCGTTCAGTTCGTCAGGTGGCGTAATATCATCTGGCGCAACAGCATTCCCCGGTACGGGAACCGGCGCAGCGCCTTGGCTAACGTTGATGAAAATCGGTTGAGATTCTACTATCTGTCCGTCCATTTCCACCGCGATCGGGGGAATCGTCAGCGAACCGGTGCGGCGTGGCTGCAAATGATAGGTGTAAACAACCTCGGTGTAGATTTTGCCATTGATTGTATCGACGCTGGTAGCGAGACCAAGGTCAACCACGGCCAATCCATCCAGACGTGGCAACAGTGGGCGCGGCTGTTGGGCCGAGTCATCGACGATTCTCACTGTGAGAATGATCAACTCATCGGTTGTAAATTGAGATTTATTGACGCTGGCTGTGATGGACCCAGTTTGCCCTTGAGCGTTCCGGGGTAAAGCCAGAAAAAGTAGAATAACCATAAGCTTGAGCCCGTACCGGATCACCCCTAAACTTGGGAACAAGCGACGAACGGGGGATACAATTGGTTGACAACTTGGCCTACGGATTTTCAAACCAACCTCCCTGACCACGCCTGACTGCATTGGACATAAATATTTTAGCAAAGGGCGCGTTTTTTTTCAAACATTTGCAATTAAGCGGAGAACAGCATTCAATATGAAAGAATCAACCCTAATTCTACACAAAGGCGACAACCCGGAGCGGAATTATGGAGCCGTCAATCCGCCGGTGGTCCATGCCTCACTGTTTGGTTATAAAACTTACCAAGATTACCTTGACGCTTTCAAGGACGCGAACCACCGCCCGTCTTATCATCGCAATTTCAACCCCACCGTGCGGGCATTGGAGCAAAAGATCGCTGATTTAGAGCACGCAGATGCGGCCATCGCCTTTTCATCCGGTATGGCCGCTATTACCGCCTCGCTATTGGCCCTGCTGAGCCAGGGCGATCACCTATTGATTGTTGACTGTATCTACGGTCCGACCCGCCAATTTTGCGATCGTATTTTGTCCCGAATGGGTGTTGCAGTGGAGTATTTCCCCCCGGCCGAGTCGGTTGACCTGAGCCGGCGTGTGCGTCCGAATACGCGGGTGATATACCTAGAGTCACCCGGCAGCCTGACTTTCGATCTGCAAGATTTACGCGCCGTGGCCGATCTGGCTCAGAGCCAAGGCATCATTACGATTGCCGATAATTCGTGGGCCACGCCTCTAAATCAAAAGCCGATTGCGCTGGGAATTGATTTGGTCGTTCACTCCGGAACCAAGTATGTGGCCGGCCATTCCGATTTAACATTGGGTTTGCTGGCCTGCTCTGGGGCGTTGTATAATCAAATTAAATCAACGGCGGTACTACTGGGCGCCAGCCTGGCCCCAGACGATGCTTACCTGGCCCTGCGCGGTTTGCGGACGCTGCCGCTGCGTATGGCCCAACACCAGCAATCGGCCCTAACCATCGCTCGCTGGCTTCAGGGTCGCCCGGAAGTACGCGAGGTATTACACCCCGCCCTACCGGAATTTCCCGGTTATGATCTGGGCTGCCGGCAACTCAGCGGCTATAGCAGCCTGTTTAGCTTTCGCTTGCAACCCGGCACCGATAAAGCGCGGCGCGCATTTCTCGATACACTTGACCTCTTTTTGATCGGAGTTAGTTGGGGCGGGTACGAAAGCTTAATGATTCCCTTAATCGACAGCTTCAAAGATGACCCTCGTTGGCGCGCCCGCCGGGGCCTCGATGACGACACGTTCCGTACGTCAATCGGCCTCGAGGATCCTGAAGATCTCATCGCCGATCTTGAAAAAGGACTGGCCGCCTGGCGCGCGGCGCTTGATTAAAAAAGAAGGAGTACCTGGCAAAATCATTTTTTTCTGCATTTAAGCTGTGCGTAACCTTTAGGAAGGAAACGTGAGGAAGATGAGCGGCCAATTCGAAACTAAACATGACTTGTCCCATTTAATTGCTGCGCTGAAGGATCATGAGCGCTACGTGCGCATTGCGGCTGTCGAGAGCCTTCGCGAAATGGGAGAGACAGCCGCAGTACCGGGCTTGATTGAAGCTTTAGGGGACGAGGATTGGAGTGTACGTTGGGTTGCCGCCGGCGCGCTGGGCGAGATCGGCGGCGCGACCGCGGTTCCGTCGTTGCTTGAGACGCTCCACTCGAAAGATAACGTGCTGCGCGAGATAGCAGCCCAATCGTTGGGAAAAATCGGCAGTTCGGCTATTGCCGGCTTGCTCGAAAAACTCCACGTCAAAGACAAGTGGGTGCGCCTGGCGGCGGTTCAGGCTCTCGGCGACATTGCCGAACCTATGACCATTTCCGATCT
Source organism: Anaerolineae bacterium (assembly GCA_041576335.1). GTDB lineage: Bacteria > Chloroflexota > Anaerolineae > 4572-78 > J111 > JANQQF01. The sequence goes on from JBFGLD010000454.1 coordinate 3,949, forward strand.
GGTCGATGCCCTTCGCGATGAAGATTGGGCCGTGCGTTGGGCGGCACTCAACGCGCTGGAGAATATTGGCACCCCTGAAGCATTAGCCGTGGCCAAAAAATGGCGAAGAGCTGAGTAGATATTTGGATGCCTAATATTATTGCTTCCCTATTTATTTTTCATTGCCAAATGTAGAGCCCCGCAAGCGCATAGGGATGCGTCTGCTACCCTATTCTGCAATGAATAGTAGTTAATCGAGGATCAATCATGCCAAAATTAAACATTGGCGAGATTAATTTCTATTATGAACTAGCCGGGCAGGGACAACCCATTGTATTTATTCACGGTTTGGGTTCGAGTACACGTGATTGGGCAGCTCAGGCGGCCTATTTTTCAGACAGATTCAAAGTTGTCACATTTGATCTACGCGGGCACGGTCAGTCCGACAAACCTCGCGGCCCCTACAGCGTCCCTCTGTTTGCTACTGATATCGCCCAACTGATCAAGACACTGCGCCTCGACCCGGCTCATGTGGTCGGCCTGTCCCTGGGTGGCATGGTTGCCTTTCAACTGGTCGTTAGCTTTCCCACGCTGGTCAAAAGTCTGGCGATCGTCAACAGCGTTCCGGAATATCGCCTCCGTTCCCTTAAAGCCCGGTTCGACGGGTTGCGCCGGCTCTTCATAGTCCACGTCTTGGGTATGCGCAAGATGGGCCAATTCTTGGGCAAACAACTCTTTCCCAAACCGGAGCAGGCCGCCCTACGCCAGATTTTCATCGACCGTTGGGCCGAAAACGATAGATGGGCCTATAGCGCCGCCACGAGAGCTGTGGTGGGTTGGAGTGTGCTTGACCGGCTGCACGCAGTTCGCTGTCCCGCACTCATTGTCTCTGCGGATGAAGATATCTTTCCGCTATCGTTCAAGAGGGCCTACACCGAAAAAATCTCCCAGGCCGAGTTGGTCGTTATTCCCAATTCGCGCCATTTTACTACCGTCGAGTGCTCCGAGGCCTTCAATGAGGTTCTGGAGACATTTTTAGCCAAGCAGGCTTGATCCGCCTGCTCATGTGGCGTCATTCACTCGGGGAGTAGGGCGGTCCGGCAGCAAACGCGGTACGTCAACCATACATTTTATTTAATCACTTCGCCCAATAGGGCAGCACCCCTTAACCACGATCCCGATACCCAACAGCTTTACGATCAGGGCACTGATGAGGGGTAGCGCCGTGGGAACCCGGGTTCCTAAGCCGCCGAACCGGTCCAGCAGCGATTTTGAGCGCACCAGCACTATTCCAAGCAAGATCAAAATTGCAGCCAATCCAAAGCTGAAGGCTTCAATCATACCTAAACCCAGAAAAACTCGATTCAGGCCAATGGCGATCAGCATAATCCCGAGCGCTTCGGGGCAGGGCACCAGACCACCGGAAATGCCTAACGTCAGCAAATCGCCGAGTCTGACCCGTTCAGGAAGATGATGATGGGGGTGATGAGTGTGGTTGTATC
>JBFGLD010000455.1:0-5416 GCA_041576335.1 Anaerolineae bacterium
CCAGGTGGTGTTGGTCAACGCATCGGACACCTCCGGCCCCAACCAGCGAAAGCCCTTCTGCCTGGCCAAGGCCTGGTAATCGGCCGCGGTTTTTCTCAGGACCGTAGGGCAGCGGGGACAATGCTGGGCTGAGCGGACCGCATTAAACGAAGCGTGATAGCGATGGCCTTGAGCACACTGCCAGACGGTTTTGGTTTGGGCGTTGGCCACTATCGGCCCCAGCCAGACCAGTCCCTTTTGCCCGGCCAGGGTATGGTAATCGGCCGGTCGCTTGCGTACCGTGCCGGCACAGTAGGGGCAGCCGGTGCCCTGCCGGAGCGAATTATAGGTTGTCTCCCAGCGGTGGTCGCGGGCGCAGCGCCATCCGGTTTTAGTGCGGGTGGAGCGCACCTCCGGCCCCAGCCAGGTTAACCGTCGGGCTCGGGCCAGGGTATGATAGTCGTGACCTGTTTTGCGTCGCATATTTTTAAGTTAGCTGCTCCAACGGCGAGACCTCGGCTCCGCGGAGGCGAACAGCACGGTCCGGTCTCGCACGGAGTTGTTCCGGACTGCGACCATTATATCACCAATATCACCCAAGCGCAGTAAACGGCGGAAGGCTCGATTTCGCTCAGGTCTCTTCGAGTGAGCTTAGTCTTACACTTGACCGGGAAGATGGTCAACAATGGGGGCTCACCATCGAGACAAAGACATCGGTTTTTGGCTGAGGCTGGAAAAGATGGGCCGTGGCAAATTTAGCGTGATTGGCAACCGGATCGGCTCGGCTAACTTCAAATTCAATCCACAGCCGCTGAGAGGCATCCTGCCGCTCTAAAAGGACATCCACTCGTGGAGAATAGCCCAAAACCGCCTCCAGGTCGTACGGCAATAAGCGTATTTCGCGCTCGGAGGTCCAGCCGGCAGGACAATTATGGGCGAATTCTTGTTGTAGAAAGGTTGTCAATGAGCCCACGACGAGCAACTCCAACCAATTTGATGCGCTTGATAGGCAGCCCACAACTGATTTAGATGGCGCCGGTAGGCTACCCCTTTGCGCCGTTTAAGCCGGCGATGATCGGGATAGACCACAGACCCTAGAAACGGAATGCCGTCTTCAACGGGACGCGGCTGGGCCCGCTCCGTGTGGAGGACCAGGCGCAGCGAGGCAGGGTTTGTTTATCGTTGACAAAATGGGCCAGGTTATCTAAGCCGCCGAGGACACAAAAGTTACACGAATGAGTGATAATTTAAGTTTGTAAAGCGCAATTAATGTTGCCCTACAGTGTCATCGTTTGCAACCGGGCCGGCTTGAGCTGTTGCAGCGCCTGCCGGGCCTCGGCTCGCAGCCGGACCTGATAATCGCCGTCAGGGGCTGTACCCCAGGCCAGCATCATGGTGCTGCCCGGTTGTTTGCGCTGGCCCAGGCCGCCCAATACGCCAATCAGGACTTTACGGTTGCGCCGGCCGATCACTAATCAATTCCGCATTGGGTCGTGAAGGCATCGACTACGGTGAGCAGGTCAGCCGGCAGCCGGCGACGGACTTCGGTCGCCATCGTGGCGGGCACTGGGCCGAAGTGGGCGTGGGCGATGCCGCCGGCGATGCAGGCCAGCGTGTCACTGTCGCCCCCCAACGAGATGGCCAGCCGAATGGCCTGCTCCACATCCGTCGCTTCCAAAAAGGCGATGATCGCTTCCGGCACCGACCCCTGACAGGAAACATCAAAGCGATACGCCGGACGAATCCCGGCCAGGCTGCGGCTCAGGTTGTAACCAAAGCGCTGCTCGATTTCGCTTTTGATGGCAGCTTTGGAATGGCCGGTGCGGGCCAGGTAGACCGCCAATGCCGTGGCCTGCGCCCCTTTGATACCCTCCGGATGGTTGTGGGTAACGGCCGCGCTTCGTTCGGCTTCGGCCAGTACCGCGTCGACGGTATCACAGGCCCAACCCACCGGGCTGACCCGCATGGCCGAGCCGTTGCCCCAGCTGTGGTAAGGGCCGGCCTGATCGGTGAAAATCCAGTGGATGAATGTGCCACCGTAGCCGGCATGGGGGTAACGTCGGCCGTAGGCCCGGTACACGGCAGCGTAATCCAAGGCGTTGAGCAGGGCGTCGGCGGTGGCGATGGTCAGCACCGTGTCGTCGGTGAAGTGGCAGTGCGGGCTAAACAGAGGAAAGTCGGTGGTTTTGATGCGTCTCCGACTTCCTTCGTAAATTGAGCCGATGATGTCGCCGGCAATAGCGCCAAGCACAAGTGGTCTCCTTTTGTTTTGAGTGGCTTGCTGTTGCCAAGAACAGCCCGCAGATTGAGCACAGTGCCCAGATACGACAATGACATTGAATCGGTCTGGCCGCAAGTTTGGGATGGCCAAACCTGTCATCTATGAGCTTCAGCTACCGTCCCTGCTCTAACTGCCCTATCTTATCCCAACCGATCCTCTAAACTTCCGCGATCCTCAGCACCGGCTGGAAGAGCCGTATCCCTGGCTCGACGCTGTTCTGTTTCAGATGAGGTGTAATTGACCCACTCCTCTGATCAACGCCGGCAATTCCCACAGCCGCTCGCCGCGGGTCTGGCGATTGATGCTGGCGATCCGTTGGCTGATGTCGCCGGATTGGGCCTCGGCCAGGGCAAAGACACCCCGGCTGACCCGCCGAAAGCGGGAGTTGGGGCGCTTGGTGTCCACGTAGAGCCGGGAGCCCATAGTGGCTTCGGGCGTCTGGCCGGTGGTGTCGAGCAGGCCGGCCGCCAGGCCGCGCCGGGTGATGTCGGTATAGTGCAAAGGCTGGCCGGCCTGGTTGAGAATTTGGAAAGCTGTGTTGAGAAAGGTCATGCGGTTCGCTCCGGTCAAAGCGGACGGGTCCGGAAACAAAAAGCGCCAACCTTGACCCGGCGGCGCGCGCATGCTATGATTAGAAGCAGTCCCTTGGATTGGGTGCTCACTCCACCTGGTCCAGGTGAAGCCCCGTAGACGCGGGGCTTTTTTTGTTGGGTTAATTTTATCACAAGTGTGGAGCGAATTCAATAGACATAAAGTCCCCCTCACAGCCTTCAATGCTCCGTCTGCGGTCGCCGGCGGAGGAGAGTGTGTAGGCTGGGGTCGGACTGCCGGTTCTTCTCTGTGGCCCACGCCAGATAAAATGAGCTGTATGAGAAATTGAACTTCCCCACATTTTGGCCAAGAAGGTGGTATGCTGAAGTAATGTCCCTCTCATCGTCCTCACGAGTTCACTCCCCTTAACAGTTCTCCACAGAATCGACAGCTTCCCCTACTCTGCCCAGCCGCAGCATAGCAGAAATTGGGGAAATTGTTGGGCCTGGACGCTGAAAGCTGACAAGATGAGAGCATTGGGCATGGCTATTACCTACCAGAGACGCTTTTTTGGTATTCGTTGGGATTTGAATTTATCCAAAACTAAGCGCGGACAGGATACTAAAAATCGCTAACATGCCAACGCCTACAATCCAAGAATAGCCGGCTGATGCTCTAGCTGCTACACGGGCTATCGGTGCAGTAGTCTCCTCTTCCACCGTCTCCGGTACCGGAACCAGCGTTGTATAAGCCAAGGCCGGCTGCAGCAATGGATTATCACGACCCGGCATGAGCGGATCAAGCTCAGTTTGGTTGACCGGTACGTTTACCCCGCCTTCTTCCAGCGGTCTCGACTCTTCTACTGAAAACTGCGCCCTTGGCAAAGTCGGTTTTGCTTCCGGCTTTGCAGTTTGGATAGACCATGTTGGCAGCGTTGTCTGTTCCAACGGGCTGAAGGGCTGATAGGGGGCTGTCATTGACTGTCCGTTTACAGCCGGTCTCGTTGGGACTTTTCCATTTTGGCTTTTTACAGCGTGAGTATACTTTGGCCGGTTTTCTAACGCCTGGATAAATGCTGATCGAAATGCCGCGCTATCGGAAAAGCGATTTTTCGCTTGCGTAGCCGTAGCCCGGCGTAGTACTTGTATCAATTCGGCAGCAAAAGCACGCGTCAGATTCGGGTCATCGGATCCGGGTAGGCAGGCCAGACTCTGTTTTTGCGCGATGATCCCCAACGCCTGACCCTTAAAAGGCAACTGGCCAAAGAGCATATGATACAACAGCACGCCCAGACTATAGATATCACTGCGATGATCCACTTGTCCCCCGAACAAACATTCCGGAGCAGCATAGGCCAGCGTCTGTGTCGAAGCGGCCATAATGTTTTCCGGGAGCGGCTGCCCGAAGCCGGTTAGCACCGTTTGCCCTTGAGTGGTAAGCACGATGTTGGCCGGTGATAAATCTTTGATTAGAATGTTATGTTGGTGAACGTGTGCTAATACATCAGAAATATCAAGAATAATCTGAGAAATTTCATCAAGATCCATCTGGGCTCGTTCGCTGTTCAGCAGATCCAGCCGCTTCTCAAGCAGAATGCCGTTAGGCTTCTCAATGATCATATAGGGGCGATTATCACTGTCCACGCCAACGTCGTAAACCTGAACGACATTTTGATGACGTAACGAGGCCAGCATTCGGGCCTCTTTGATAAACTGCCCAAACGATCGTGGATTGTTCGTGGCGTCAAGCGTGAGTCGCTTGATGAATATCTCGCGCTCCAGATACGACTGATAGCCAACCTCTTTTTCTATTTGCTGCGTTTCCCTACACTCAATAAAATTAAGGTTATTGTGAATTAAATATTGACAATGCATATCATTTGCTCCTTTTTCTGGTCAGAACCATCGGTTCCAGATAAGATAGACTCGCAATATATTATTCTCCTACTATGTACGCTTGTAGTGCCGTTTTAGACAACGTATTATCCATTCTCCACACGGGTGGTCGCAACTTCGCTGATGAAACGGTCCCGGTATCCCATTGATGCTGAAAGATATTAGCGTACAAACCACTGGAAAGCCAGGCCCAGCGCTCCTGGCCGAAATCTTGGTCGCGGCCCCACAGGCCTTTGTTACCTTTTTGTTGGTAAACTGGAGCCAGCTTCTTGGCATATAGTTCATGCGCCGCGGCAGGATCTTCAACCACAAACTTTGGAAGTACAAGACTGTACATTGGCAGGCTCTCGTCATTCGTGCGCAGCTTGCCGGAATGGGCGTAACGGGTGGCCAGCCTATTTTTGGCCTGCCATTCGTTATGAAGGAAGCGTGAAGCTGTCAGGTAGCTTTCGGCCCGACCATCATTGTGCCATTGAGCATCTAGCCCAACGCGCCAATAGACTTCAGCGGCTTGCTCAGTAAAATGATTGCTGTCAGCCAGACCGTCACCCAGGTCCGGTAGAAATTCGCCTGTGATCCGATCAATCCCCACGTAAGTTGGGGGTAAACCGGCCGCGCGATTTTCGCCAAGCGGGTCTTGAGTGACGTCGGCCAGGAGTTGGTAGCTCGTGTCCAACAAATACCACCAGTCGTGCTTCGGATCTGCTGCGGCAAAGAAATGATAGGCGTA
>JBFGLD010000456.1:0-5406 GCA_041576335.1 Anaerolineae bacterium
CGAATTGGGAGATGTGAAGAAAAATGCCGGCGGCTCCGACGACCACGTCGAAATTAGGCACTGTCGCCAGGTCGGCAAAGGTCAAATCGAGGGTTAAGGCCACGGCCGTCTGGAACAAGCCCACCCCGCCCGGCGGGCCCGGCACGCTCAGGGCAATGGCCAGAGCGGGCAGCAACAATACCGGTGCCTGCCACGGTATCGGCGCGCCAAAATCGAAGGCCTCCAGGGCAAACCAGAAAGATAGCGGAATGACGGCCCAGGTTAAGATATTCCAGAAAGTGACCATTGCCAATTGGCGCGGATTTTTCAATACGGCCAGACCACTGCTAAAGCCATGAATTAATTCAAGAATAAAGCCGGCCAATTCTTCGGGCAGACGCCTTTTTACCAAGGCATCCACCGCCTCGCGTTTTAGCATAAAGATTATTAGGGCAACTAACACGCCAACGTAGAAGATTCCACCCAAAATACCAAAAGTCTGAAACGTTTCGTCGTGAACTCCGAAAATGACCACCGCCAGAAGAAGCAGCAGAACCGTTAAGCCGTCGAAAACACGTTCAACCACCAGTGTGGCAAACGCCCCCGTTTTGGAAACACCGGTCGAGCGCCCGATGACGTAGGCCCGCAAGAATTCGCCGGCGCGGGCGGGCAATACGGTGTTCCCGGCGATACCAATCGTTAGGGCTCGAAATGCCGGCCAAAACGATACATCGCCCATCGGTTTGAGCAGCCACTGCCAGCGCACTGTCCGAAAATACAGGTGCAGCAGTAGGGCCAATGTTGACGGCACGAGCATCCAGTAGTTGGCCCGCGCCAGCGTATTCGCCACATCCGCCAGGTCAATTTCGGCGAACACGAAATCCAAGAAGACCAGGCCGATTCCTAAATTTAGCGTAAGATTCTGCCATCGGTCCGGTAACTGGCTGGCCAGGCTTAACAGGCCTAGTGCGGTAAATCCAGTGATGTAGACGAGGTGAACGTTAGTTCCTAACTGCCAGTAGCGAAAACCAAAAAAGATAGCGATGGCAAAAATAATAACCGTACGTCCTAGAGTTGCTCGTTTCATGGGTCGGTACCGATGAATTTTAATTTATAGTTGTTTCTTGTGTTGACGGCGCTATTGGCCGGCCGTTTTTGGCAATCTGGTTTTTGCGACAAGCAGATTAGGCTGCTTCCCACCGGAAGTGTTCCGCCGCGCCGCAGCCAGCCGGCTTCTAAGCCCCGTAGAGAAGCCAGAAGCCGGTTGAGCCAACCTGGGAACGTTCCCTGCCGGTCGATTTCGCCGGCCAACGGCAGCCAATCCATAGTGAGGCGGGCGACCAAAAATACCGGCAGCAAAATCATATTTGCATAAGAGCAGACACACTGCTCAAAACCGACCGTTTCCAGCTTACAACGCAGCTTACGGAGGGTCTAGCGCTGTCGGGCCTGGTATAGCTCATCGTGCGAACTCCACAACAGCGGCAGGGCCGAGTCGGTAATCAACAGCCAACCCCCCGGTCGCAAGGCGCGGTAGAGTTCCCGCATAGCATCCTCGTCATCCGTGATCCAGCGATGATAAAGCACATCAAAGATGGTTATTACGTCGAAGGTGTTGTTGGCGTAGGGCAGAGCCAATCCGGAGCCTTGCATTAATCGAGGCAGGGGACGGCGGCGCGCAAAATCAACGGCAATAGGGCTAATATCGAGGCCAAACGTGCGACCATACCGGGCCATAGCTTGCAAGTTGCCGCCCGTACCGCAGCCTACATCTAGAATCTTGACCTCATCACCGTGCGATATCCACTCTTCGATCAGGGAAAATGCTAAGCGGCGCCGGCCCACGAACCACCAGTGCGTGTCTTCCAACTCGTACATCGATTCATATTCTGGTCGTTCCATCTATCTTAGCGTGTTGCCTCCGATTGAGCCTGCCGGATAATTTGGACAATGTATCTGATTTGCTCCTTGGTCAACGATGAGGCCGAAGGCAGGTAGAAGCCCCGTTCGCACAGCATCTCGGCAACAGGGTAGCGCTGCCCCTTGAAGGCTTCAAAATAAATCGGCTGCAGATGCATCGGGATAAAAAATGTCCGGGTTTCGATACCATGATTGGCCAGATAAACCCGAACCTGATCACGGGTCATCCCAAACTCATCCTCTACCAGCACGGAGTACATCCAGAAAACATTTTTACAGTTGCCGGCTTCGGGGGGTGTGACCAGGCCGGGCATGTTTTGGAGCAGCTCGGTATAAAGGGCCGCATTTTTGCGCCGATTTTCGATAAACTGATACATTTGTTCAGTTTGGGCTACCCCGACCGCCGCCTGCAAGTTGGTCATCCGGTAGTTAAAGCCCATAAATTTATGCCAGAAATGCCGTTCGGAGGAAAAAGCGTGATCCCGCAAGTTCTTGGTTAGCCGGGCCAGACTTTCATTATTGGTGGTGATCATTCCACCCTCGCCGGTTGTAATAATCTTGTTGGCATAGAAACTGAACCCCGCCGCGTGCCCCAAACCGCCGGCTCGCCGGCCCTTATACTCGGCCCCGTGCGCCTCTGCCGCATCTTCCATTATGAAGATGCCGTGCTGTTCGGCAATCTCCATCAACGGATCCATATCGACAGGATGGCCATAGGTGTGAACCGGGATAATCACCTTTGTTCTCGGCGTGATTTTAGATACTACCTGATTTACATCCATATTCCATGTACATGGCTCGGAGTCGACCAGGACCGGGGTAGCTCCGGTATAGGCCACGGCGTTGATGGTGGCAATCATGGTAAAGGTGGGCAGAACAACCTCATCACCCGGCCCGATACCCAAAGCGGCCAGGCCGAGATGTAAGGCCACCGTACCGTTGGCACAGGCCGTGCCATACTTGCAGCCGCACTCGGCAGCGAACTTTTCCTCGAATACAGGGATGTATTTTCCGGCTGAGGAAATCCAGCCGGACTCGAGACAGTCCGTCACGTATTTCGCCTCATTGCCGCTTAAGGCGGGTTCACAGACCGGAATAATTGACCGCGTGGCGTCCAACTGCGACACCGGAATACGGTTAATCGTTAGCGATAACTGGGGATCTTTACCAGGGATAATCGATGCTAACCCTTCGCCCAAATCTGCAGGGGTTATCTTTGATGGCTGTAACATAGTCTCAATACAACTCCTTATTTACAGTGTCAAATACATTTGCAGCGTAGTCGATAGCCCGGGGTCAGGCTCAAGTTTATGATTAACGGTTATCCTAGCAAGTATAACACAAAAAGCGGTCGTACACTGTTAAATTTGCGTGAACATTTTGTTACCGTCCGGCTCAAAGTCGCCAGCGCCTTAAGCCCCACCACAAGCAAACCAAGCCCAGGCCGGTAATTATGGCCGAAGCAAGAGTAACGCCGAGCAAGCCGCCGCCAAACCAGATCAGTCCCCCCATGATAGCGCCGCTAACCCGCCCCAGGCTGGCTGCAGCTTGCAGGCTCGACATCATGGTTGCCCGGGCGTTTGGCAAAATTTCGGTTGCTAACGACAGCGCCGTAACAATAGTGAACTCAAATATGAGAAAAAGAACGAATAGGGCCAGCAGGGCTAAGGGCAGGGTTTGGCCGATCAATGGTAAGAGCAGATAACTTAGGCTCGCCAAGATCGAGCCGGCAAGGATAGCCCGTTTCAAGCCCAGTCGATCGGAGATAGAGGCGGTTAAGGCTTCGCCAATTAGCTCGGCTAGGCCGATCACCGACGCGGCCAAGCCTACGGCGGTCAGGCTCAGTTCGAACGAGCGCTCGAACCACAGCCCCAGGACGACAAATAGATTATCATTGGCCATGCTGCTGAAAAAGCCGAATGCCAGAGCTCCCCAGGCGGCCGGTTCCTGGTAGAGTTGAACCCAGGCTGCTCCGAAGTAAGTTCCCGCCCTTTTAGTGCGCCGGGCTGAACGGTCAGAAGGGATGAACAGCCCCAAGGCGCCGACGGTGATCAGGCTCAATCCGGCAATCGTCAAAAATGGGGCTTGCCAACCCCAAGACTCAATGAGAAAGCCGGCGACCGGAATACCAATCAACGAGCTTCCGGCCCAGGCAAATTCAACCATACCGATCACCAAACCCCGGCGGTGGTAAGGCACCCGTTCGCCCACGTAGGCCTGCAAGGCCGGGTCATAAATGCCCTTGCCTAAGCCTGCCAAAAACAGAGCCACCAGGATGACACCGTAGAAGGGCAGGAAACCGGCGGCCAGCATGCCGATGGCCAGGATGCTCAAACCCAGCAGCATCATGACCCGGTACCCCCAACGATCGCCAAGCGGACCAAACAGGGGGCTGAGCAAACCGGTGGCGTTGTTGATCGCGATTAGCGAGGTGACCGAGGTTAAGGGAACCCCTAGCCCGCGGCTCAGTGCCGGAGCAAAGGGATAGACAAACCGGCGGGCCGTATTGAGCGAAAAACGGCCCAGGGTGGCAGCCCCGACCTGGAGCGCCAATTGCCGGGCAGTCGGTTGGGTCGGCAGGACAATCGTTTGTTCGGTCATAACGTCGAAGATTGTAGCTTGAAGGACAAAAAAGGCAAGCGGCGATCAGAAATTACTATCCCATCGTACCCATTTCTATTCGCTGAGCGTCACCCTCTATAAACGGTGACCAACAGCCGGAGGTTGCAGTGAGATAACGGACGGTAAAGGCTGACGATTCGTCACTTCTCTTTTCTTTTTTTTACAGGCCGGCGCGTCTCTGACCAATCAGATTCTGGCACGTCGTCAGGGTGAGCCTATCGATATAGATCAGCTGTGGCAAATGACTAGAGCAGATTTGGAAGAGCGGAATGATTATATCGTTGGTCGTTGATGCCAGTTTCGCGGTCAAATTGATTTTGCCCAACCCGGAGCAGACTCGCTGCCGGGAACTGATGACGGAATGGGAACAGAACGGGGCCAACATCTACGCACCGACGCTCTGGCTGTATGAAATTACCTCCGCCTTTTCCAAAGCAGTTCATTTTGATCTGTTGAGCGAGACTGAAGGACGCCAGGCCTTACAACAGGCTCAAGCATTGAACTTTCAGTTGATTCATCCCGATAACAATCAGGTTGGGCTAGCCTTTGAGCGGACACGGCGATTGAACCGGGCCGCGGCCTATGACGGATTCTATCTGGCCCTGGCCGAGAGTTTATCCGCAGAATTTTGGACCGCGGATAAGCGTTTGGTCAATGCTGTGGATGCGCCGTGGGTGCATTACATAACGGACGACATTTCGATTTGATCAAATCGCAGGATAGAGTAAATTAATTAGCCCGCTTTTTGGGGGCAGGTTGCTTTAGACGGCACACGAATCTAATCTTCGTTGCTACCCTCGCCCTCCGGCCAACTGCCTCGCCGCCGGCGATTGGCTCAGCTGCCACATGGCCCAAATCCCAAAGATGGGGCCAAGGCCGAGCACG
>JBFGLD010000457.1:0-5392 GCA_041576335.1 Anaerolineae bacterium
CCACACGTCAAGATCGGCCCGGGTATAACCGGCGACAATCGGTTTGCCGGTTGTACCGCTCGAGGCGTGGACCCGAACGACCTCTTTAAGCGGAACGGTGAACATGCCCCAGGGGTAGTGGTAACGCAAATCTTCCTTATGGGTAAACGGCAGTTTGGCAATCTCCGCCAACGACTTGATGTCATCGGCTTTAACCCCGGCCTCGGCCAACTGTTTTTTGTAAAAGGGTGAGCTGCCGGCGGCACGTGCGACCGACGACTTTAGCCGCTCAAGCTGCAGCTTGCTCAGATCCGCCCGTGACCGGGTTTCGAATTCTTCATTCCAGATGGGCATAGTCGTACCTCCCTGTTCCGATTTTGGATCTACTCAATCATCAATTCTGCTGCGACCTGAAACCCTCTTTCCATTGCCGCCTTGTTCTGGTTGATGAACTTTTGAGGTATCCGAGCTTGAACGGCCTGCCACAGAGCTTCGCGCGACACTACGCCGGTGAGTTCAATAATTACCCCAAGCGCGATGATGTTGGAGAGCACGACATTGCCCAGTTCACGTTTGGCCACCTCGACAAAGGGAAAACGATAGACTCTATGGTTACTCTTTTGAACGGGGGCGACTAGATTCTTATCCACCAGAATGATGGCGTCGTCGGCTAAGTCGTTGCAGAATTTATCAAACGCCATCTGCGCCAGCGACAGAAAGAAGTTGATGGTCGTAGCCCGGGGATAAATTATCTCGTCGTCACTGATAATGACGTCAACCTTTGTTGGCCCGCCTCGCACCCGCGAACCGTAAGTGGGGCTCTGCACTGCATACCGGCCTTCGTGCAAAATGGCTGCCTCGGCTAAAATGGCACCGCCCATGACCACGCCCTGGCCCCCTTCGCCGCTGAGTCTAGCCTCAAACCGATTTTGGGTATTGTGTTTATTGGGCATTGTCCTGACCATTTGTCGTCCCAATGGGGACTGTCACCCTCCTCTGATTTGGGCTGCTTTCTGATAATAGCTGGCTGCGTATTCGGGCCGGTGGTGAAGGTGTTGTAATACGCCAACCACGAGCCGGCCGTCTACTTCTTCGGCGGCCATATACCGGGCAATATCCTGCGAGACGGTTTGTCGACCGATCCAGGCAATCATTTCCCGCGGCTTGCCGCTGACATTGCGCCGGCCAAAATTGACGTGGCAATTTGAGATGACCTCAACTACAGCCATACCCTGGTGGGCCAGGCCGCCTTTGACCATTTCTGAAATGTGGCGCGGGTTTGAAACTGCCGTGCGGGCTACATAAGTTGCGCCGGCTGCGATGGCCACCTGGGCCGCATCGAAAGTTGGCTCCATGGCCCCATCGGGCGACGTTTGGGCATAGGAACCGACCGGGGTTGTCGGCGAAAACTGGCCGCCCGTTAAGCCATAAATAAAGTTGTTAATGATGATCAGCGTCAAATCAATGTTGCGCCGGCAGGCGTGGAGAAAGTGGTTGCCGCCGATCGCCAGGGCATCACCATCCCCGGCAATAATGATTACATGGGCCTCGGGTTTGGCCAGTTTGAGGCCGGTGGCAAACGGCAGGGTTCGACCGTGGGGGGTGTGCAAGGTGTTGAAATCGAGATAGCTGGACATTCGCCCTGAGCAGCCGATACCGGACACGACCGCGACGTCATTTTTGGCCCATTTCATGTCGTCGATAGCTCGAATTAAGGCCTTCATGACCAGGCCATCGCCGCAGCCGGAGCACCATAGAGTGGGCATCTTATCGCTGCGCAAATAGGTGTCGTAGTCGACCATCCGCTTGATATGGTTTTGGGGAATGAAGGCTGTGGTTGTTACCTTGTTTTTTGCCATTTGATTACAACTCCTCCATGACTCGACTCAGGGCTACACTGATTTCAGTTGGAGAAAGCGGCTGGCCGTTGGCTTTGTTCAAAGGTACAACCGGCGTCGACCCGGCCACACGCTCGACTTCGCCGACAATCTGGCCCATGTTCAGCTCGGGCACCAGGATACCTTTGACCCGCCGAGCCAAATTAGCCACCTGCTCCCGCGGAAAAGGCCACACGGTTAGCGGTCGGAATAAACCGGCTTTGATCCCGGCTTTTCGGGCCTGGGCGATGGCCACCCGGGCGGAGCGGGCCACCGAGCCGTAAGCCAGCACGGCTACCTCTGCATCCTCTAGGTCGCTTTCTTCATTTTTGAGAATGTGGTCCAAATTATCCGTGATTTTTGCGGTTAACCGTTTGATCAATTGTTGAGAGATGTTGGGGTCTTCGGTTGGGAAACCGGTCACATCGTGGGTCAAGCCGGTGACGTGATAGCGGTAGCCGCTGAAGAAATCGGCCATAGGCGGAACATTGCCGTCGTTAGCCGCATAGGGTAGATATTCATCCGGTGGGACATCAGGTTTGACCCGGTCGATAATTTCCAGATCGGCAGCAGCGGGTAGTTCTACCCGCTCGCTCATGTGGCCCAAAATTTCATCAATCAACAACACGACCGGCGTTCGATACTGCTCGGCCAGGTTGAACGCGCGCACGGTTTCCCAATAAATCTCGGTCAGGGTGGACGGTACCAGGGCAATTATGGGGTGGTCACCGTGGGTCCCCCACCGGGCTTGCATGACATCGCCCTGCGACGGCAGCGTAGGCAGGCCGGTACTCGGGCCACCGCGCATCACGTTGACAATGACACAAGGAATTTCGGCAATACAGGCGAACCCGATGTTTTCTTGCTTTAGCGAGAAACCCGGGCCGGAAGTTGCCGTCAATACTTTGAAGCCCGCCAGCGAAGCACCAATCACCGCGCCCATGCTGGCAATTTCATCCTCCATCTGAATGAAGACGCCGCCGACTCGGGGCATAAAACGGGACATATCGGCGGCAATCTCCGAAGAAGGTGTGATTGGATAACCGGCGTAAAACCGACAGCCGGCGGCCACTGCCGCTTCAGCCACGACAGAGTTTCCCGACAGGGAAACAATTTTGCCTGCCCGGCGACCGGTGGAAGGTCCGCTGGATTTTGGATTTGGACTTTGGGATTGATCGGTGCTTGTGGTCCTCACGCGTCACGCCTCCTACTAACCAAGGCTCAAAAAACAAATCTCTTCTTTCGCGGCGTCTTCAAAGCAGACAGGGTCACAGCCGCAATATTTGCAGTTTCCTTCACCAGATTGGCTAAACGTGCTTCAAAGATATTTTCGGATAAATCTAAACTCTAAACTCGAAAGTCGGTTGGTCCCGCGAAATCGGGGATGGCATCGCCGGCCCGGTCAAGTAACTTTTGCCAGCTGCGATCCACCTCAGCCTGGACTTGCTCAATCACGTCCTCATTTTCCGGGGAAAACAGGTGGTGAAAACGGCCTTGCATTTTCAACCAGGCCACGACCGGTTTCTTTTCTAAAGGTAGGTAGGTCAGCGAAAATTCTCCTTCGGCAATTTCAAACAGTGGCCAGATACAGGTGTCGGCAGCCAGCCGCGCCAAAACGAGCGTGTCGTCGGGCTCACTTGACCAGCCCAGGGGGCATGGACTCATCACGTTTAGAAAAGCCGGCCCTTTGGTCTGGAAGGCACGCTTAGCTTTGAGCATCAAATCCATATAATAGCCGGGTGAAGATTGGGCTATGTAAGGTATACCGTGCGCTTCGGCAATAGCGGTCAAATCCTTGCGCGATTCGCTCTTGCCAAAAGAAATAGCCCCGACCGGACTGGTCGTTGTGTGCGCTCCCAGCGGGGTGGCGCTTGAACGCTGCACCCCCGTATTCATATAAGCGCCGTTGTCGTAGCAGACATAGACCAAGTCGTGTCCGCGCTCTAAAGCGCCGGACAGGCTTTGCAGGCCAATGTCATAGGTTCCTCCATCTCCTCCAAAGGCCACAAATTTTATTTCGCGCTCCGGAATTTCACCCCGCTTGCGTAGGGCGCGATAGGCCGACTCCACGCCGCTCAGGGTGGCCGCGGTGTTGGCAAAGGCGTTGTGGATCCAGGAGACGTTCCAGGCAGGGTTCGGATAGATGCCGGTGCAGACTTCCAGACAACCGGTGGCGTTGGCTACCACAACGGGATGTTCAGTCGACATAATAACCTGACGCACGATAATACTGGCGGCACAACCGGCACAGAGGCTATGCCCGCCGGCCAAAGGTTCAGCCTGATTGGCGGCAAAAATTAATTGTTCGTTGGGCATCCGGATATTTCCTCCTCATCGTCTTGACATCTTAGTGGCCGACATAGCCGTCACGGCTTTTTTAGCACGGTCTTCAGCGGCACCTCAATCGGTCGCAGATCGGTCCAAGTCGGCGGCGGCTCTCCACGCAGGCCAACCAGGCGAATGGAGGGCACCGTTTCGTCACCGCCGGCCAACGCCTCCAACTCGGCAAAGACCATTTGTACATCCGCATGGCGAAGTTCACGACCTCCCAGGCCGTAGATACGATTAATTATGGGTGGCGCGCTGCCCCGATAATCATACAGAGCGGAGCGAACTTCCTGAAACATGGGTGCGCCGGCGGCGCCAGGGGCATAAGAACGATCCATCACGGCCACAGCCCGTAAACCCAGCAGCTGCCGTACAATCTGCTCTTCGGGAAAGGGACGCGTGACGCGAATTCGCAGCAGCCCCACTTTTTTGCCGGCCTCCCGCAGCTCATCGACCACGCTCTTGACCCGGCCCGCCTCAGACCCAAGAATGACCACGGCGATCTCAGCATCGGCCATGCTGTAAGCCTCTACCATGCCGTAATAACGGCCAAATCGACGGCCAAATTCAGCGCCGACCGCTTCAATAACCTCACGAGCCGTTACCATGCTCGCCTCCTGGCGCATCTTGTGTTCCATGTAGTAGGTGGGCGGATCGCTCAACCCATGGCTAACCGGTCGCTCCGGATCAAGTAAGGAATATTCGGCCCGGTAAGGCCCTACGAAATCCTTAACCGCATTATCCGCCTCCAGTGTAATGTTTTCGCTGGTGTGGGTCAGCAAAAAGCCGTCCAGACAGACCATCACCGGTAGACGCACTTGTTGATCTTCGCCAATCCGAAAAGCCTGAATTATGTTGTCATAGGCTTCCTGCACGTTTTCGCTGTAGAATTGGATCCAACCCGAATCACGAGCGCCCATGGCTTCACCATGGTCGGCAAAGCCATTGATGGGCGCACTTAGAGCCCGGTTTCCTACGGCCAGCACAATGGGCAAATGTGAGCCGGACGCAATGTAGAGCACCTCCCACATGAAGGCTAACCCGTTAGCAGCCGTTGCGCTGGCAACGCGCCCCCCCGCCGCAGCCGCCCCGACTGCCGCGCTCATGGCGCTGTGTTCGCTCTCCACGGCAACTAATTCGCACTGCATTTCGCCGTTGGCAATAAAATCTGCAACAGCCTCCATGACCTTGGTTGACGGCGTAATGGG
>JBFGLD010000458.1:0-5385 GCA_041576335.1 Anaerolineae bacterium
CTGCTGGGTGAGCCGGCTATGCTGGTTTACCCTGAGGCGCTGTGGCTCCATTTACTGATTCATACGACCTACCATGTATGGCAGGGCCAAGGTCGTCTGATCCACCTGATCGATTTGGCCCGCTTAACACCCCATCTTAACGATCCACGGCCAATTTTGAATAGTATCGACGCCCGTTTCACTTATCCCAGCCTCCGGCTGCTGAAAACATATTCTCCTAAGGCACTGGAGGACGTTATTTTAGAGACTCAACAGGCAAAAGTCTCGTCGTCGTTTCGGCGGTGGGCCGAGTCGCTCGATTTAGTTAGCATGTCCTATCTCGAACCTAAATCGGCGGGGCTTTACCTCCTCAAAGCCCTGAAATTTACCGAAGGCCGGCCCCGTGAGGTGGTCCAGGCACTTCGCTTTGCGCTTTTGCCTCGTTTGGAAGAAATCAGCCTTGATCACCCTCGGTTAGCAAGTTCAAAAGTTCCATGGTTGGCTTACTTTTTTCTGCCACGGGTTTGGATAAGGCGCGTGGCCAGGCCCCGCCGAAATTAATTTGAACTCTAACCGGCGAAAAGCGTTTTGAGACCAGCCCATTGACCATAGGCCAAGGAAAAATCAAGAAGTGCGTATAATCTAAGGACGTTTTAACGCTCGAAGGTGGGAGGCTGCCAAAAATTGCCAGAAAGCAGCTTTATGATACTATTAAGATACAAACCTACGACCTACAGGCATCGAAAACCTAAGAGATGGAGCCTGAATGACAGTAACGAAAGAAACTCAACTCGAAAATTATACGCTCGAGTCCGAAATTGGGCGGGGTGATCTCAGTACTGTATACCGAGCGCATCGCAAATCGGATAAGGCTGCCGTTGCCATCAAAATTGTTGCCCCCCAGTTTACGTTCGACGAGGTTTTCGTACAACGCTTCAAGGATGCCGCCCGACAAGCTACAAAACTTGAGCATCCAAATATTGTCCGCACATATGAAGCCGGGCAAGAGGACAGCGTCCTGTATGTTGTACGAGAGTTTATTGAAGGACGGCCCCTGGCAAGAGTTATTCAAGAAGAAGGCCCATTGCCAAACCAGCGCATGTTAATCATAGCCCGCCAAATATCTGCGGCATTGGATTATGCGCACCAAAAATCGATTACGCACGGCGACCTTTCGGCCCACAATATTTACGTTGATTTAAATAGCCACATCACGGTAGCCGACTTTGGGCAAACCCAGGCCATAGCCAGTACAAGTTTAGCCAAACAAGGCTTTGCAGTCGGATCTCCCGAAACAATAGCCCCTGAACGGGTACACGGTCAGGGGCCGAGCCGCCAATCTGACCTCTATTCGCTCGGCGTCCTATGCTATCAAATGTTGGCTGGCGAACCACCTTTTAAGGGTACGCCAACCGCGGTTTTGCACGCCCAAGCCTACGAGCAACCACGTCCGCTGCACCTAATTAACCCGAGCATCTCTGTTGCCATGAGCGAAGCCATTGATCGTATGCTCGCCAAGGGTTTAGAGTTACGGTACAATACGGGTGCGGAATTTTCGCGTGCGTTGGAGGTGGCCATTCAGGGTACAGCCCCCATGCGCGCGCCGGCCGCGGCCGCCGCTCAATTAAAAGCTGCCGGGTTGGATCGTTCCTCTTTTTGGCAGCGCTCCTGGGTATGGCTTGGAATGACGGTCGTTGCCATCGGCCTTATTTTGGTTTTGGGCTTTGGCGCTGTTTCAATTTGGAATGCTATAAGACCTTTAGTTGGGGTTTCTGATCTAAATGATGACGCCGTGTCCGCTACGGGCAGCAGCAGCGCCGGCGATGAAAACCGGCCCGGCCTGGAAATCACTGTACCCACGGTAAAAACAAACGTTGAGACAACAACTGCTGTTCCAGACATAACCGCCACGCCAACCCTCGTTCCGACCGTAACGCCGACGTTGGTACCATTACCTACGCCGGGACCCCCCACCATTGCCGAGAACAGTCCCTTTACGACTCTGGTTATGGCCCGCGGCATAAGCGACAATGACCAGCCCCAAAAGATTGGGACATCGTTCGCGCCCGGATCTCAACCCATCTATATATTTTTTGATTATGATAATATTCAATCAGGAACAACCTGGACTCATCGCTGGACTTGGGGGGATACGGAATTGGACACCTATCAGGACGTCTGGCCAGACTTTTACAGCGATAGTGGTACCGCCTGGGTTTTTTATAGCCCGGCCGGTGGGTTTGAACCAGGTCCTTACAAAGTTACCTTAGAGGTCAATGGCCGCACGGTAGTCACGGCAACTTTTGTTATTCAATCAGGCGGACTGTAGACCTCTTACAGCCGGATACTTGCAGCATGAGGTCCCGAATTTGAAGTTTGCCCAACTGGGCCCGTTTTGCAGTCCTGTCACGCTCTCACAAACAGGCGGTGACGCCCGGGACTACTCTCTAATGACGCGCGTTTGTGGTTCCACGCGTCTTATCTTAGGCCCCGCCAACTTTCCTTTTTCTGTTTACATCACTTCTATCAGATGGTATAATCACCAAGTTATTTGTTAATTTTTCGAGTCTTCTGGTTGATTAATCAGCTAGCAATCAGCTAAATAATCGGAGTCTCTTTTATGGCGGGCGCAAAAGTTCTTATTGTAGACGATGAGCAGGACGTCCTCGAACTATGTGAGCGAATCCTGAAGTCAAAAGGCTACCAAGTGCAGACCGCCGGGGAAGGACGTGAAGCTGTCCAATTGGCTACTCAAAGGCGTTTCGATTTGCTGTTAACAGACGTAAAAGTGCCCGGTATGAATGGCCTGGAAATTGCCCAGACGCTCAAGAAATCCGATCCCGATGTAATCTGTGTGGCCATGACCGGGTACAGTACCGTCGACATGGTTCTTAACGCGCTGAAACTGGGTGTTGACGAATTTATTCTAAAGCCATTCACGCCCACCGAACTGAGCGCGACCGTTTCCAAAGCATTAGAAAAAGAACGTCTGAGAAAAGAGAATGTCAGATTGCGTTCATTAATCCCACTATTCGAGCTAAATCAGACGCTCATGGGAACCGTAGAAGTTGAAAAAGTACTCAATCGGCTGCTTGAGATTTCCCAAAAAGAAACGAAGGCGAATCTAGCCGGGCTTTATATTTTCGAGAATGACACCGCTATCCCATATCTCGGCAGCGGAAAGCAATCGCAGTCGGAAAAATCCCGTCTATACCGGGCGGAAAGTGAACAGTTGGCTTACCTGGTCTCCCAACACGGGCATCAATTAAGTTTGAGTTATAGAGATAGTAATCAGCAAAATCGTGTACTTCTAGACCAACTTGATGTTCAATCCATTATTGCCACCCCCATCAAATCGAAAGAGCTAAGCCTGGGAACCCTGATTCTAGCCCGGACTGACAGCAATTTTGCTCTCAGCGATCACGATTTTTTAGCAGTACTCTGCGGTCAGGCCGGCATCGCCCTGGAGAATGCCCGGCTTTTTACAGAGATACAAGAAGCTTATCAAGAGCTACAAAAGCTGGATCATATGAAACAGGAGTTTATCAATATCGCCGCCCACGAATTACGAACTCCTTTAACAATTTTGATGGGGTATGCCAGTGTTTTAGAGGACGAAGTAGACGAATCGCTAAAAGAGTACGCAGTGAGCATTACCCGGAACGCCATGCGGCTGCGCTCACTCATCGGAGATATGCTTAACTTAAAGTATCTGGAAACTGGAGTCGCGTCACTGGCTCACGATCGCTTGAATTTGCGAGAAATTACGGATGAGATTCTAAAAGATATGGCTCTGTTGACCGAACAAAAAGAATTAGTTATCACGATCGATATTCCTCAAAAATTCCCGGAGCTTATCACCGATCGTCAAAAGTTCGATCTAATTATTACCAACCTGTTCCATAATGCTGTCAAATTTACCCCTAGCGGCGGCCAGGTGAGGCTCAAGGCGCGCGCCAACGGAGAAAATGCCAGGATTTCCGTAAGCGACACAGGTATTGGGATCCCCAAAGAAAAATTTGAGAAAATCTTCGATCGTTTTTACCAAATCGAACCTTCGCTCACGCGTGAGTATGGCGGAATTGGTCTGGGATTAGCCATCGCCAAAGGCATGGCAGAGGTATGCGGCGGTGAAATAGAAGTGGAAAGCAGCGAGGGGCAAGGCACTACCTTCACGTTTGTATTACCTTTGGATAACTCCGGACTCAAAGCCCGTAAACTTAGGCTGTAGATAATTCCCTTTCTAAGAACGTCGTCACCGCGTTGAAAACCCTGTCTATACCTTCGCTCATATTAAACCAATGAATGCGGGGGTCGTCTAGGCGAAACCAATTATATTGTTGACGCACAAACCGACGGGTTTCTTTTTTAATAAGCGCAACGGCGTCAGTAAGGCTTACCTCACCCCGCAAATATTGACCGATTTGCCGGTAACCCAAACCCGACATCGCCGGCAGATCCCAGCCATAGCCGGCTTTGGCCAGCTGCTCTACCTCGGTCACTAAACCTGTGTCGACCATTTCATCGACGCGCAGATCGATCCGTTGGTAAAGCAGGTCACGAGGCCAGGTCAAGCCAATTTCAATAATGTGATAAGGCGGCGCTGTTTTACGTTGATGTTGGCTGATGGGGATCCCTGTTTTTTTATAAACCTCGAGGGCTCGAATGACCCGCCGCACATTGCGCGAATCGAGTTTTCGGGCGGCTCGGGGATCGACTGCGGCCAGTTGAGCGTGCAGTGCTGCGGCACCGTAGGCTTGGGCCTGAGCTTCGAGTTCTGCACGCAGGGAAGGGTCCGGTGGAACGCGTGGAATGCCCCAGCCTTCAACCACCGCCCGGACCCACTGGCCGGTGCCACCAACCAAAAATGGCAACCGTTTGCGTCGATGAATAGCGCCAATCACCCGGTAAGCCCGTTCTTGAAAATCAGCTAGGCTCAGCACTTCATCCGGATTAACCACGTCAATTAGATGATGGGGCACCAGGGTCCGCTGTTGCAATGAAGCCTTATCCGTACCAATATCGAGCCCCCGGTAAATTTGGCGGGAGTCGGCAGAGACGATTTCGCCCGTAAAATTTGAAGCTAGACCTAAGGAAAGGGCCGTTTTACCAGCGGCTGTCGGGCCGACGACGACGAGAAGAACTGGCAAGTTTTTCTGCAATCTTCACTTCCAACTTTCCGATGGGACCATCCCTGCCGCTTTTTAATCTACAAATCATAAATTTCGGAAAATTTGCGCTGAATATAGTTTAGATACGGTGCCGCTTCAATGCTTGGCGAGCCGGTTAGCCGCTCAACCAATTCATTGGCGGTGAATTTTCTGCCGTGCCGGTGAATCTTCTCCTTGAACCATTCCAACAGAGGTCCAAATTCGCCCCGAGCGAATTGTTCCGGCAATTCGGGGA
>JBFGLD010000459.1:0-5381 GCA_041576335.1 Anaerolineae bacterium
CCATTAGTTGTTTCTGGTAATTACTATTGCCGTGAATCGTGAAATGCAGCCCGGGCAGCTCATCCCGCAAGCGAGCCACGGCCTGAATAACATAACCGATGCCGTAACGCTCGACAATGGCCCCGTGGTAGAATAAATGCAAACCACCACCTTTGGCTACTGTGGCATGCCTGCCGTTTCCATTTATCTCACGCTTAAATATCCGGTCGTCGGGCATGTTCATGACGACACTAATTTTGTTAGCTCGGATACCCCGGTCAACCAGCGTTTGTTTCCACAAGTCTGTCACCGTGATGACGTGGTCGGCAAACATACAGGATAATTTCTCTTGCACGGCAACTAATCGAACCAGAAAACTGTTCATACTCGTCTGCTTACGCGCCGCGAAGAATTCCGGCATCAAGTCGTGGAGATCGAGAATTAGCTTTGCACCCCGTAGTTTTGGATACCACCCGGCGAAAACCAGAAAATCGGGCAGGTTATGCAATTGAATCACCTGCCACTGCCGCTGCGGGCAGAGCCGGATCAGGGCCAACATTGCCCTGAAGAAAAATGCCAAATACTCAATGAGTTGTCTGGCAAACCCGGTATGCCCATAGGTGCGGGTCGCCGGCAGACGATAAACGCGAGTTCCGTTAATGTTTTCTTCGGCCAGCTCGGTGCCGGTTACCATCATGCGGAGGCATACGATATCCACTTCGAAACCATTATTGACTAATGCTTCGGCCTGCCGTTGTACCCGCGTTTCGCCGGCCGGATAATGTGCAAAAACAACCATACAGTGACGATTGGAGGTAGAGTTATGTTTGTTAGCCATAATTACGAGTTCTGTTTTTCCTTTTGATTTACCTTAAGTGAGTTTTACAGGAACCGTTGGTAAATCTCGTAACCGATTTTGCTTACTCTAAGTAGGTTTGGCCGCGGCACATAGGTGTTGCGCCCAAAATTGACCAGGTCACCTCCGAATTTTGCCTTAAAGTCCCGCACCCCATATTCTTCGTCCGGTTTACCCGCACCGCCAAAATCGTAAAGACGATAGCCATTTTCTGCGCCCCATTCAAGGATGTACCACATAACTAGTTCGTTAGGAATATGTGAGGCGTAGGCCCGGTCGGTTCCGCTATACCAACCGTAAATGCTGTTTTTGAACAGCAACTCGGCCGAGCAAGATACAATTGTATCGTCTAACTTTGCTACCAGGAACTTGATCATGTTCCTTGGGTGTAACACGTCAAAGGCGGCTTCAAACAGACTCAGGTCACCCAGCGGCACCTGAGCAGCCCGATAGGTTCGTTGTAACAAGTCATACCACCCGCCGAGTTGGTCCCGCTGGCCAAGTTCGGTCACGGTCACTACGCCCTGGCGCAAACCTCGGCGGATTTGCTTGCGCGTTCGTTTGCCGATGTTCTGCATAATCTCTTCGCTTGGCCGAGCGAGGTTTATCAGGTAGTTTAAGTGGCCTTCAAACTTAAAACCATAACGCTGCAAAATGGTTTGGACCGACGCCAGATCGGACAGGTTACGAAGTTCGGTGAACACAGCTTCCGGGCCTGCTTGGGCGGTGTAGGCCTGCAAAAGGTAAAGCAGGGCCTCTTCGCCGGCGGCGTTTGGCGCGTAGAGCAGCCCGCCGTAGGCAATCGAACGGGTGGTTAGACGAGAGAACAAGCCATCCATAAGCGTTATGTCAACCAAAGTCAGCAAAGCCAACACCCGACCGTCATCATTCACCGCAGCCCACATATGGGGTCGATGTCCCCTCACCCGGCTGAATAGAGCGAAAACTTCCGGGCTGTGGAATATGTTAGCCGCGGAATTCTCGTCAAGGAATTGACGCCACGCTTTTTCTTCAAGTGATTTGACTATCGCCACCGTCATTGCCGAATCAGTCCGCTTTAAGATAGGGCCATTATAACATCGCAAAGTTTGATTCCGGTTTGAACGGCGGACGGCAGCGGATCGGACAAAGCTAAATGCAGCGTCACCATAGTTGACTCTGAGGTGGTGCATTAGCCAAATCGCAGCAGCCTTTTGGAACGAACACCGTCCGACTCGCCGGCAGCCCCGGTTTCAAACCAGATTCAAACGTCGTACGGTTCCAGTACTAATCCCTGCTCGGCAACTTATCAAGGTCCGGCCCCACTTTCCGAACCTGAGACGCTGTCATACGCGACCTACGTTCGCACTCTCATCCCCGATCAGTGGGACTATGTCGATGCATCCACACCCCCGGCACCCATTACTTCGACCGGCATCTTGGTAAATGTCCACAGTCCGGATCCCTCAATTTTGTATCCGTGGGCCTGGACGACCGACAACGCACCCAATGACGCTGGACTCAAAGCATTGGCAGAAAAATACGCCTCGTTCAATGGCTATCAGTGCAGCCAATTTGATCTTGAGCACGCCCCCTTGGACCTATTCCGTACAAACCAACCCCGCCGGCGAATTCACGCAGGAGGTCATCAGCGGCACGTACAAACTCGTGGCCGCCGCTCCCGGTTATGCTCCGACTACCCTTGAGAATGTGATCGCCCGGAGCGGAGTCACGACAACCGTGCAAATCAGGCTATCCGTGCAAGCTCCTCTTTCCAACACACTTTATTATTTACCGCTTATTCTCAACAATGACGAATAACGTGACCCGGCTAGACACAAAAAGGTTCGGTTAGCGTCCTGGCGATGTGCCTCACCAACATATACCCTGATACTGCGAGTTAAGCCGATCGAATTGTTGGATAATCCGGACCAAATCAATGACAATGTGGTGTTCCTGCAAGCCGGCCAGAACATCGCGAAATTCGGGAGCTTTATTGCCGATGACAATCACGTCACTTTTAGCCAGAATGTGATCGATCCTATCCCCCATCAGCGTGGCAATGTGCGGAATTTCCTGCTCGATGTAAGCGCGGTTAGCACCCTGCAAATTGGCCAAGGATACATTCCTGTCATAAACCTTAACCTGATAACCTTTACCGATCAGATACTCGATTAATTCGACCATGGGGCTTTCCCGCAAATCATCCGTCCCGGCCTTGAAACTAAAACCCAATACACCAACCCGCTTTCGCCCGGTCCGCTTGATCATTTGGTAGGCGACGTCAATTTGCTTGCGATTGCTGGGGAGGATCGACTCCATCAGCGGCAGTTGAACATCAAAATGGCGGCAATGGTAAAGCAGGGCCCGCAGATCTTTGGGCAGACAAGATCCGCCAAAGGCGAAACCCGGCTTAAGATAATAAGGTGATAGATTTAGCTTTTTGTCTTGGCAAAAGATGTCCATAACTTTGTGGCTGTCAATGTTCTGTTGCTTGCAGACGTTGCCGATCTCATTGGCAAAGCACACCTTCAGCGCGTGGAAGGCATTGTTGGCATATTTTACCATTTCGGCTACTTTAAGGGGTACAACCATTAGGGGCGCATCGAGCATTGCGTAAAGCTCAGCCACAACCGCCGCTGCTCTTTCGTCATCGCTGCCGATAATCGTGAACGGCGGATCGTAAAAATCTTTGATCGAGCTGCCTTCACGTAAAAACTCCGGATTAAAACAAACGCCGAAGTCGCGTCCCGCCCGCTTGCCTGATGATTCCTCTAAGGCCGGTATCACAAAGTCTTCGGTGCTGCCAGGCAGCATGGTGCTACGGGCCACAACCGCGTGGTACGCTGTCTTCGTGGCTAAGGCTTTGCCGATGGCTTTACAAACATTTCGCACATAATTTAAGTTTAGGCTGCCGTTGTGGTTGCTGGGAGTTCCAACACAAATAAAGGAAATATCACTCTCTTGAACTGCCGCGAACTGGTCCGCTGTAGCTCGTATCCGGCCGCTGCCAACCCCTTGCTTTAAGAGTTGGTCCAGGCCCTCTTCGATGATCGGGCTGTGGCCTCGCTTGATCATATCTACTTTGGTAGGATTCACATCTACCCCAATAATGTGGTGGCCGCTGTCGGCTAAGCAGGCTACCGATACGGCACCGACGTAGCCCAATCCAAAAATACTAATCTTTGCCATAAAAATTCCTTCCTTAAGAATTGGTGTAGTAGAGATATCGGTTAATACCCCACGAACCGAAGACCATAATCCCACAGCGTTAAGGCATCAATATCGCCCGTTACGCAAAAGGCGCTGCGTTTACCGTGGGGCCAGCGCCCCAAGCGGGCCAATGGCAAGCCGTCTGCTTCGATTTGGGCCACCATTGATCGTTCTTCTGCGCGTGAAAACGTACGCTGATCAAGATAGTACGAATACAACCCAGGTTGGGAAGATATTTCGACAATATAACCTTGCTGTTTCAAAAAGCTAACCAGGGCAGGCGCACATTCCGGCGATACGCCGATAAAAGGGCGTTTGCGGCAAGAGATAACTGCCGGCAAGTCGGTCGCACGCTGATACCCGTTAAAGCAAGGTACGGTTGTTGTTTTCGCATCCAACGACCGCAGCATCAGTGTTGTTCCTGGCGGACCATCAACAGACAATTGTAGACAATGATCTCCGTTGCCGGAAATTTCCACCGCGGCCTTGTATCTTGCCTTCCACCAATTCGCCACCTCTCCGAGACCCGCGCGCCAGACCTCTGAGTCAACCGCCCGGATTTTTTTCAGCGTGGCCGTTAATCCGCCGGCACAATCGACGGTGCGTTCCGGATGAAGCCCCAAACCAAATAACTCGCCGTGGGCATGAATTTCCTGAAACATCGTTGGCCAGATCTCATCCCGCTCTGTCGCCGAGTCCCAACTCAATCGCTCGACCAGCGACTCATCGTCAGGCAGGCAGTAAGGTATCCGAACCAAATCTTTCACGGTGTCTAAACTGGGTACAGCCAGATATTCTTTGGCCGGTTGAGCGCCGTAAAATGCTAACGCGCGGGAGTAGCTTTCGGTATAATGCTTTTGGTCGATGTCCCAGACTAAGCTGCTACTGCTGTCATAGGAAAAATTGGTTTGGTCCAGGGCATCCAAGGTTTCTTGATTCCAGCGCAAATACGGGCAGCGAAAGCCTTCAAACTTAATTCCGTGCTCCTCAAAAATCCGGCTTGCCTTACGAAGGTGGCTCTCCTGTTCTGCTCTGGAGAGCTGCGAGTGGTCAATATGGCGATATCCATGAATGGCGAACTCTATACCCTGCGTTTGGTACTTCCGGATAACGCGGCCATTACGAGCTAAGGCTACCGTCGTAATGGGCAGCGTCGCCCGGCAGTCAAACTGCTGCAGCAGGTTGGATAACTGTCCCAGAGAGCGGTCCATCTTAGCTGCGGTAAAACCATATCTGTGACCGATTGTCAACATGCGCCTAAAAAGGGTCGCTAGGCCTTTACCTTTGAAAGCTATCGTTAAGGGTTTGATTAGATGCATAGTTTAACAAATTAGCCTTGCACTTTTTGTAATAA
>JBFGLD010000460.1:0-5380 GCA_041576335.1 Anaerolineae bacterium
CCTGTTTGGCCCTCAAGATATGCGCATTGTTGAGCGCCCGGTTCCGAGGCCTGGCGTCGGCGAGGTGCTGGTAAAGGTTGCTTTATGTGGCACCTGTGGGACAGATCTGAAGATTTACGACGGTCATTTCCCGTTGACCATCCCCTACGGTGAGTTCATACCCGGACACGAATGGACCGGAACCATCGTAGCTGTCGGGGACAGCGTTGACGAGTTTGAGGTAGGGGATCGCGTCTGTATTGAAGTGCACCACGGCTGCGGGCGCTGCGCTAACTGCCTGGTGGGTAAATACACGGCCTGCCTCAACTACGGCAAGCCGGCTAAAGGTCATCGAGCGACCGGATTTACGGCCAACGGGGGCTTTGCAGAATATGTGGTACATCATGTTAGTGCCTTGTACAAGCTGCCCGACAACGTTTCTTTTGAAGATGCCGTGCTGGTTACCACCGCCGGGACCGGCCTTTACGGCCTTGATGCCGCCGGTGGCTACATTGTTGGCCAGGACGTGGTGGTAATTGGGCCGGGACCGATTGGCCTGATGACCGTGCAGGTGTGCCGGCAAATGGGAGCGGCCAGGGTAATCCTCACCGGCACCCGGGACAGCCGGCTCGCCACCGGTCGAAAGCTGGGGGCCGATTACACCATTAACGTGCGAGAGCAAGATCCGGTCAAAGCAATTATGGAACTTACCGGCGGCCAGGGTGCCGACCTTGCCATTGAATGCTCCGGTTTTCCGGGCGCCCCCCAGCAGTGTGTCGAGATTACAAAGCGCGGAGGCAAGATTCTGTTCCTGGCCTACTACCCGGAAGACAAAGTGACGTTTGATTTGAATGCCGTGGTCCGAAATGATGTCAACATCTATGCTACCCGCGGCGAGGGCGGTAATAACGTGAAGCGGGCTGTGGCCCTGGCGGCGACCGGCCGCCTCAAAGGGGAGGAATTAGTCACCCATCACTTTCCTTTAGAGGAAATCAGCGAGGGTTTCCGGGCGCTGCGCGAGCGGACCGGGGATCCCCTCAAAATCGTCTTTGTACCCTGAGCTGAATAAGGGGGAGGTAAGATTGGCCTTGGCAGAGTCCCGGATTGTCGCCGAGAATGTGACCGTTACGTTTGGTAATTTTGTCGCCTTGCGTGATATTAGTCTCGTGTTTCACAAGCACGAGTTCGTGTGTATCGTGGGCACTTCAGGAGCAGGCAAGACCACGCTGCTGCGGGCGATGGCCGGTCTAATTCCGGTGCACAGCGGCCAAGTGTTACTCGACGGGCGAAGCGTGGACAGACCAACCCCGCATATCGGGATGATCTTTCAGCATTTCGGGCTCTTTCCGTGGAAAACGGTCCGGGCTAATATCGAGTACGGACTTAAAGTTCAGGGCCGAGCCGATGAGAACGGCCTTGTCGACCGCCTGCTGGAGGTGATGCATCTCTCTAACAGTGCTGAGAAGTACCCTTATCAACTTTCGGGCGGGATGCAGCAGCGGGTCGGTATTGCTCGGGCTCTGGCCCTGCAACCAGAAGTTCTGCTTATGGACGAGCCTTTCGGGGCCCTGGATGCGCTGACGCGCGAGACCTTGCAAACCGAGCTGTTGGGGCTGTGGGAACGACAGGGGGACCTGGCGGCCGTGCTTATTACCCATGACATTGACGAGGCCATTTTAATGGGAGATCGAATTGTCGTACTCAGTGGTCCGCCCGGACGTGTTTATGTGGATTTACACGTGCCGATCGAACGACCACGTGATCCGCGCCAAATTCGTTTCCACCCCGAGTACCCCAGGCTGCGGAACCTGATCTGGGACGCCTTGCAGGCCGACCGGGGAGCCGTCAGCATCACTCCGGAGTAACTGCTTTTCTAAGAAAGGAGGGTCATTTTGGACACATCTATGACGCCAACGGCCTCGCGCTGGGCAGGGTGGCTGCCATCAGGATTGAGAAGCTATCTCCAACAGAACCGGATCAACCTGGTTCGTATTGTCTCCTTAATAGGGATTCTGCTCATATGGGAAGTTTACGGTCGGCAGACCAACCCGATTCTCTTTACCTACCCCAGCGCCATTGCCCGGGCAACTGTGGATATGGTTGCTGACGGAACGCTGTTTGAGGGGTTTCGTCAGAGTCTGATTGTGTTAACCATAGGCCTCGGGCTTGGCATTGTCGGCGGGGTCGCCATTGGGTTATTGATCGGCCGCAACGCCATTGCTGCGGCTTCAACCGATATCCCCATCTTGGCCCTTTATGCCACGCCGATGGTGGCCCTGGTTCCGGTGCTGGTACTTTGGTTCGGATTCGGTATGTCGGCCAAAATATTTATTGTTCTTTTGTTTACCATCTTTCCCGTGTTGATGAACACGGCCCGAGGCGTGCGAGAGGTGGATTCGAAGCTGATAGAGGTGGCTCGTGCTTTTTGTACAAGTGAACGCCAAATGTGGGGCCACCTCGTGCTGCCGTCAGCGCTCCCGTATGTGGTGACGGGAATCAGATTGGCCATCGGGCGTGGTCTGGTCGGTATCGTCATTGCGGAGTTCTACACCTCAATTTCCGGGTTGGGATATGTTATTGTAACCAACGCTAACACATTTGAAACCGACCGGGTATTCGTCGTGATATTAACCCTTATGCTTCTCGGCGTGCTGCTCACCAAGGGTGTGGAGATGCTGGAACGCCGAGTCTCACCGTGGAAGGTATATGGAGCGCAATAGAGACCCGGGAAATGACTCCGGCCGTGCCATTCTGGCTGAGTGTGCTCACGGCGGCTATGGCAATATTGATAGACATAAAAAATTCTTAATAATAAAAGGGGAGCGAGCTATGCCAAAAATAAATGTTAAAGTATGGTTTGTGTTGAGTGCATTTGCAGTAATTGCCTTGGTGTTGACTGCCTGTGGTGGGGTGGCTGCGCCGGCAGCCGCGCCTGCAGAGATCAAGACTATCAAGTTGGCCTTTCCAACCGGCAAGACGTCCTTTGCCAATTGCGATATCGGGGTGGGTCTTGATCAAGGCTTTTTTGAGGAGCAGGGCATCAAGATCGAAACAGAGAATCTCGGCTCCGGCTTGAAGGTAGTTCAGGCGGTGGTAGGAAATAGTTTCGACATCGGCGGGGCCTCCATCGAGCCGGTTATTAATGCCATTGCCAAGGAACAGGAGCTGTCTGTGATTGGTACCTATGCCGACCGGCTGACGGTTTCGATGGTTGTCGGCCCGGAGATAATGACGGTGGCGGACCTGGCCGGAAAGCAGCTTGGTATCCAGGACATTGGCGCCTTTCGGGAGGTGATGACCCGGATGGTGCTCCAGAGCGGCGATTTGGCTCCGGAGGACGTGAATTATGTGTCAGTCGCTACACCGGCTTATATCGGTGGGTTACTTGAAGGGCAAATCCAGTCGGCCGTCCTCCACGCCGAGCAGGTGGAGCAAATTCTGGCCAAGGATCCCCAATTCCGGGTGTTGGTCGATCTTTACGAGGTGGAGCCGGACTATTTCTACGGTACCTATTTTGCTACGGACAGTTGGCTTGAGCAAAATAGTGATGTTGCCCAGGGTTTTGTCACCGCCCTGGTCAAGACCCACCGCTTTATGTATGAGAACAAAGACGATACAGTGCGAGTTTGCGCCGAAGTCACCGGTCAAGATAAGGCCCAGGTTGAAAAGGCGTGGGACAAGTATTTCACCAAGAATTTTGTCTTCCCGGTCAACTCCGGCCTCGAGCTGGACCGCATCAGCTATACCATCGACCGAATGGAAAGTCTGGGCACGTTGAGTGGCAGCAAGCCGGCTGCGGCCGATATTGTAAACAGCACGTTTATGGACCAGGCTCTGAGCGAGCTTGGCGAAAAACCTGAGCGAACTTAAATTCCGGTCACAACACGGTGGCGCGGCCTTACTTTGGCCGCGCCGCCGTTAACTTTATTGAGCGAGGCAGATAATGCTTGAACCACAGTTGGAAGGCCCTGAAGAACTCTGTGATGCCTGTCATACCTTGTATCGACAAGGGCTGATTTACTCTGCCGGGGGCAATGTCAGTGTACGCGCCGGTGATGAGGTCTACATCACCCCCACCGGTGGGGCGCTCGGCCAGATGAAACCTGAAAATTTGGTGCGGGTTCAGCTCGATGGGAACGTCATCGGTCCCGGACGACCCTCAAAAGAATTGGGCATGCACCTGGCCATGTACCAGGCCCAACCTGAGGCCCGGGCGGTGATCCATCCGCACCCACCTCACGCCGTTGCCTACTCTGCGCGTTATCCAACTCCGGGGCTCAACGTCATTCTGCCCACTAACGCCGGCTTTTACATTCGGGCCGGGCAGGTGCCGATGCTGCCTTATTTCCACTCCGGCAGCCCCGAGCTGCACGAAGCTGTTGATCACTTGGCCCGTGAATTTGCCGTGGTGCTGCTGGGCAACCACGGCGTGATTGCCGCAGGGCCGACCCTGCTGCATGCAATCAACATCGTCGAGGAATTAGAGCAGAATTGTCAGGTGCTGCTCTTGGCCGGCGAGGGAGCCCGCGGCCTGACTGCCGGCCAATGTGCCGATATTGACCGGAAACTTGGCCGCGCTTGGCCATCCCCCGTAGAGTACCAAGATTGGTTTACTATGCTGCAAAACGAAAAAGTCCCATTGTAAAGGTGATGAGATGAGTGCTAATCCTGTCCGCGTGGCCTCAGTGGGGATGGGTTGGTGGTCAGATGTCTTGGCCGATGCCATCCAGAGGACACCTAAGCTTGAGATTGTCAGTTGTTATACCCGCTCCGCGGATAAACGCGAGGCCTTTGCCAAAAAATATGATTGTAAGGCTTGCCGTAGCTATGAAGAATTGTTGAGCAATCCCGCGGTGCAGGGCGTAATCGTCACCACGCCCAATCACGTCCATTTGGAGTCGGTCAGTATGGCCGCACAGGCCGGCAAGCACGTTTTTCTGGACAAACCCATTGCCAACACCATCGCCGATGGCCGGGCCATTACCAAGGTCTGTCAGGAGTTGGGCGTGATTCTGTCGGTGGGCTACCAGCGCCGCCGTGAGAGTCACTTTCGATGGATCCGGCGGGCAATCGACGCGGGCAGGTTCGGCAAGCTGGTGCAGGCCGAAGGCAATATCAGTCGCGACCGGCTGGGTAAGATTGACTTAAGTTCCTGGCGGTACCAGGCGACAGGGATGCCGGGAGGAGTAATGCTGCAAATTGGCATCCATTACACCGACATTTTTGAGTATCTCATGGGGCCTATTGCCGCGGTTTCGGCCCGAAGTGCAAAATTGGTTTTGCCAGGTGATAACCCGGACGTGGCCAACCTCATTCTTGAACATGAAAACGGCGCTCTCTCCAACTTGACTGCCAGCTACGCTTCGGCCTCAGAATACTACTTATGTAATATCTATGGTAA
>JBFGLD010000461.1:0-5378 GCA_041576335.1 Anaerolineae bacterium
AAAAATATCTGGCTACTGGCTACGGATAACTCATTACTGTATGTACGAAGGAGGAGTTTATGGCCTAAGCAAGTGATAAACATGATCTAAAATTCAGAAAATAAAAATTTAGTCGTTTATAAAGGAGGAAAAATGCTTTTCAAGAGTAAAACCCTGTTTTTATTAATTTTAATTTTGGTGGTAGCCCTGGTCGTTTCAGCCTGCGGCGCCGCCGAACCGACGCCGGCCCCGGCCCCGCAAGAAGCTGCCCCCGTCGAAGAAGAGGCGCTTGCTGAAGAGGAAGCGGCTGAAGAAGAGGTCATGGAAGAAGAGGTTATGGAAGAAGAAGAGGTCATGGAAGAGGAAGTCGTCGTCGATCCGACCGAATGTAATTTGGAGGCCCCAGCCGAGCCGGTTGAAATCAACATGATCGGCTGGTCATTCCCCATTACCGACTATTATGCGGAAGAACTGGAAAAATGTAATCGGATCGAAAACCTCACCGTCAATACCAACCTGCTGGCCTCGGCCGACGCTCAAGAACAAGTGCGCCTGGCTCTGTCTGCCGGTGGGGATTCCCCCTTCGACATCGTTCACGGGGCCAATGGTCAGGTCGCCGAATGGGGCGGTCCCGGCTGGCTCATGCCGCTCAATGACCTGGTTGACAAATATCGGGATGAGTACAACCTCGACGATATCCCCGAAGCGGCATGGGAAGGCGTCACTCTGGACGGCAACATCTACGGGGTGCCGATTGTGGGCAATACCCTGCACCTGATCTACCGGCAAGATGTCTTTGACGAATTGGGGCTGGAAGTGCCGGAGACTTACGATGACGTCATTGCAGCCTGCAATGCCATCGGCCTTGACAATCCTGACTACGACATGCCATTTACCATCAATCTCTCTGCCGGGTGGGCCTGGGAAATTGAGTTTTTTCAAATACAGCGCGCCTTTGGCGGAAAATTCCTGGGCGAGAACAACATGCCAACCTTTAACGACGAAACCGGCGTCAACGCGGTCAACAAGCTGGTTGAAGTGGCTGATGCCTGCATGGGCATCGACGGCTACTCATTCAGCCTCAACGATCAGGAAGTCGCCGTACAGTTGGGCACCCTGCCGGCCACCAATATGTGGGCCAGCCGGGCGGCAAATATGAGCGATCCGGAGCGCACCGATCTGGTTGATGTGATCGCCTATGCCCCAGCCCCACGGGTTGCCGAAGGCGGTCCTCGGGCCGGTTCAGCCTGGAACGACTACTACATGATCCCGGCAACCACGACCAACGACCCTGACCTGATCTTCCGCATCATTATGGAAGCGGCCGACGAAGGCAGCCAACGCGAGGCGGCTAAAGTCGGTATGGCCACCCGCCTGTCCGCTGCTGAGTTTGGTGGTCCGTATCTGCCGGCCGCCAATCAGACTATTACTGAAGGCATTGGCATCTACGACAACAACCAGGCGATTGGCATCGTCCGGGCCAAGCTTGGTGAATTCCTACCCCTGGTAAGCACAGGTGAAATGACGGCCCAAGAAGCGCTGGATGCCGCTGCTGAAGCCTACATCGAAGAAGCAACGGCTCAAGGTTATATTAAATAACTAATTGTGGCCTAAGAAGTATGAAGTATGGCGTTTTTCCATGCTTCATACTTCGCTCTCTCCGGTGACGGCTTTGGCCTCAATAAAAGGAAAGGAGAATTAATTATGACTCGAGGTACGTTTTTCCGGTTCGCTGCCCCCAGTATCGTCATGATGACCCTGTTGATGGTGATTCCTCTGTTCATGGCAATTTGGTTGGGGACGCAGTTTATGACCTTCACGAACATTGGTGCCCCCCAGTTTGTCGGTCTTCAAAATTACATTGATGTGCTGAGCGACGCCCGTTTTTGGCAATCCTTTCGCTTTACAGTACTTTACGCGGCAATCGTTGTACCTGCCACGATTGTTGTAGGCTTCACGATCGCCCTGCTGCTAGACCAGGTATCAAGATTGACCAGGGGTATCTACCTGTCCATCTTTTTGCTCCCTTTCATCATCGTGCCCATTGTCGGCACATTAATGTTCAAACAGCTTTTCGAACCGTCTGGTCTCATCACCTGGCTTTACCAAACGATTTTTGATACCAGATTCCGCTACAATGAGGTGTCGGTTAAAACGTTGATCATTTTCTACGGCATCTGGTATATTGCTCCCTTTGCCCTGGTAACCTATTTTGCCGGGTTGCAGACCCTGTCTAAAGATTTGCTGGAGGCGTCTTCGATTGATGGCGCTAACCGCTTGCAGAAAATCCGCCACATCGTCATCCCCCATGTGCGGTCATTGACCATTCTGGTTCTCCTGATCTCAATTATGGATGCTTACCGTGTCTTCGACAGCGTCTTTGTCCTGTCGGAGCTAAACCCGATTTACAAAGCGGATACGGTTATGACCTACACGTTCCAGACGGCGATCACGGTGCAGCGTTTGGGCAAAGCCAATGCAATGGCCATTTTAACCGTCATAGGCGTTATGGTCATCTTAATTCCCAATCTAATTCAGTCGTACAGACAGCAAATTGAGGAGCGTTAATTATGGAGAAGATAAAAAGCCCTACGGGTCGTGTATTCGTTCACGTGGTTCTAATCCTGTTTGCCATTTACAGCTTTATACCATTTTTCTGGACCGCGCTGCAATCGTTTAAAACGTTGAAAGATGCCAATTCCCGGACCCCGAAATTCTTTTTTACGCCCACCTGGGAAAATTATCAGGAGCTGTGGCTGCGTTCGGTACCGGAAAATGGCGCGGCGATCGCCTATTTTCTGCTGGCAGCCGTGGTGATTCTCATCTGTTTATTGCTGTTTGCCCAATATATCCCGGTACGCAATGGGGTAGTTTATGCCTTTGTGGGTCTTGGCTTTGTGGCCCTGCTGTGGGCAATTCCACAAATGGTTGATACCGCCAAATTCTACGACTATTTCATTAACACCCTCATTGTGACGGTCGGTACCGTTGTCGTCTCGATTTCCATCGGCTGTTTGGCCGGATATTCGCTGGCCCGTTATGCTGGCTTTGCCAGCGTCGTGATTCTCATTGCCGCGCTTGGCTTCCGGGCGTTACCCCGATTAGCCTTTATTTTACCTTACTACTGGATTGGCAGCGCCACCAATCTACTCGATACCCACCTGCTGGTCATCCTGACCATGGTGGCCGTCAATCAACCCTTCACCATCTGGATGCTGCGCAGCTTTTTTATGGAAATTCCCAAAGAGTTGGAACAGGCGGCTATGGTTGACGGATGCAATCGTCTGACAGCGTTTACCAAGGTGATTGTTCCCATCATGTGGCCGGGCATTATTTCAACCGCCCTTTTCGCCCTTTTGCTGGCCTACAATGAGTTTTTGCTGGTGCGCCTATTAACCCAAACGAACTGGACCCTACCGGTTGCGATTTCCCGCTTTACCGGCGGTGAAGATCCCCGCCACCTGACTCTGGCTGCCGCCTCAGCCGTGTCGGCCACAATTCCGATTATCCTGGTGATTTTGTTCTTCCAAAAGAATTTGGTGAAGGGGCTGGCGGCCGGGGCGGTTAAGGGGTAGAGAAAAGCACATCTGCACATAACCCGGACGAGCCGGAGCCAAAACCGTATACCCCCTCAGCTGAAAGCGAATTTGAGGATTAAGCAAAGCAGTAATTCGATCAATCCCTCAATTCGTTGTGAAGTTTGGCCGAGAGCGACTGGGTGGCCGGTACCGGGTATCAGGATACCTATTATGATGTGAATAAGGTGCTGAAGTTTGCGGGCTCTAAGCCACCAGAAGTTTTTAAGGATGTTGGATAATAGAAAATGACCCTCGACACTCATCAACACAACAAGCAACTCATCGATAAATTTAGAGCCGCCCTTTACCATTGTGATGCGGCGGTGCTGAAAAACCGGCTCCATGAGGTATTCGCCCCAGATTGCGAAATTCATCTGGCTTATCCCTTTGAGGATTTGGCTGGACCGAATGGGTTATTCGAGCAAGCCTATAGGCCGCTACTAACAGCAGTTCCCGATTTAGAACGGCGTGACTTTATTGTGATGGCGGGGCAGGCCAACGGAGACAACTGGGTGGGATGCGCGGGCTTCTACACGGGTGTCTTTGAACGGCCGTGGCTGGATATTCCGCCAACCCAACACGCTGTGGCCATGCGCTATCACGAGTTTTTCCGCATTGAAGCTGACCAGGTGGTCGAGATGCAGGCGCTTTGGGACATACCCCAGGTGATGATGCAGGCGAAGGCCTGGCCGATGACCCCCAGCCTCGGCGTTGAATGGCTCGTCCCCGGCCCCGCGACACAGGATGGCATCATTACAGCCCCGTATGACAAAGCCAATGCAGATGCCAGCGTGCAACTTGTGCAAAATATGTTGACAGCGTTGAAGCGCTCTCCTCACGGCGTCGAAGCCATGGAGTTGGATCGTTATTGGCATCCCAAAATGCTGTGGTACGGGCCCGCGGGGATTGGCACGACTAGGCGCATATCCGGCTTTCGCAACCGGCACCAAATCCCCTTTTTGAAGGCGATGCCTGACCGGATGGCCATTCTTGAGAACGGCGCGCTGTTTGGTGACGGTGACTATGTGGGGTTCACTGCCTGGCCGGGGATGCGGATGACCATTACCGGTGACGGCTGGTTGGGAATTGTACCGTCCAATCAAGCAATTACCATGCGGAGCTTAGATTTTTGGCGGTGTGAGAATGGTCTAATCCGCGAAAATTGGGTGCTGGTTGACCTGCTGCATGTGTATGACCAAATCGGTGTTGATGTATTTTTACGGATGCGTGAAATAACGTATGCACGGCAATAGCCACAGAATGAATTCTGCGGCTAGATAATGAAACAGGCTTCAAGCCTGTTTGATCCCTAGCTGTGGATTTCAATCCATAGATTTCAAGCCACAAATATGAATGTTACTACTCCGTGTAACTCGGTGTAATATTTTTTGTCGAGAGGAGAACAGACCGAATAAATATGCCAGAAGATAGATATCGTACCTCAACCTATCAATACCAGCCGATCGATCAAGCGCAAAATATCGGCAACAAACAGCGTGTCATCGACATTATGCAGCAGCTGGTTAACGCGCCCCCGGCCGAGCTGAATGAGGCCATCCGGGCCGGCTACCGGGCCGACGCCATTGTGAACGTGACCCATCCCATCAACGAATTAAGCGGTCTCGAGGCGGTGGCTGAGCAAGTTTGGAAACCGCTGCGCCAGGCCATTCCAGATGTCGAACGACGCGATGATATCGTGGCGGGTGGTCGTTATCGAGATGCTATTTGGATTGGCTGTGTCGGCCATTTCGTCGGCACCTTTGAAAATGATTGGCACGGTATCCCTGCGACGCGGGGCGTCGTCGCCGTACGCTACGCTGA
>JBFGLD010000462.1:0-5373 GCA_041576335.1 Anaerolineae bacterium
AGTAGGATAACCTGATTTGGCAAAGGTTTCAAATCCGGAGGAGGCTTATTGGCGTCGTCGCTCTTAACGTCTGGTGATGCGGAACGATAAAAAACCCTGCGCAGGGCAAGCTCAACCGTATTCTCTTCGTCTCCCACCAAACGCATGCGGTGGAGGTCACCTTCAAAATATTCCCCATTGCGCAATTTTAGGGTTAAATGGGGGGGGATCAAATCGAGCTTAAGTGGCTCAATTTGAAGCATCGTGTGCCACAACAAAGTGGGCTCAGGGGGATCAACTCCCATAATGATTTGCCACCAGCGCGGCCTGTCGGCCCCGGTTTGACGCCCCAGAAACGTGGCAAAACGGCGCGCCAAAACTAAACTGAACCCCAGGTAAAAAATGCTAACGAACATGGTTAGGGCCAAGGCTGGAAGGGAATAGCTGCTCAGGGGTAATGGCGCGCCAAAAATATTGTTGGGAACCATCGCCATGCCCAGGATAAACCAATATATCAATAACCCCACAGCTACCAGCGTGAACAGCGCAGCGTGAATGACCGTACTACCCACAACTGCCAATACAAATTGGGTAAAATTGTTAGGCGCACGATAGTATCGGGGGCGATAAGCCGTATAAGTGCGCGTAAACAAAAAACCGGGGGCAATGAAAAAGAGCAGTAAGATGATACTTTCGATATTGAGGCTCAGGCTCATCTGAATTATCTCTCAGCAAATGACAAAGAAAGGATAGGAAAACCGTTCTGAAACCTATTCT
The DNA here is from genome assembly GCA_041576335.1 of Anaerolineae bacterium. Taxonomy (GTDB): domain Bacteria; phylum Chloroflexota; class Anaerolineae; order 4572-78; family J111; genus JANQQF01. Next base: position 757 of record JBFGLD010000462.1, read on the forward strand.
TCCGAGGACTTTTTTCGATATCTGCGCAGCGGCCAGCTGGCAATATCCTTTGAAAACGGAACAGACTGCAAAGCTGTTGCTGCTTGAATCAGTTTTTGTTTTTGCTTTTCTTTGCTCTCCATTATCGAAAAAGCTTCCCGCACTACATCGCGCAGGTATTGCGCATTTTTAGCCAATCTGCCTTTGTCAATAAAATCAAAAATTTTATACTTCTCTTCTGCCTCTTCCCTCAGCGTTTCTTCCGGATAGCCGGTGAGCACGATGGCGTTGATCCGGTGCTCGGCCAACCTTTGCAGCAGTTCCATCCCCTGACGGTTACTCTCATCAGTGGGGCTGAGGCGCAAATCGACAATTGCCAGCTCAACTTCTCGATTTTTTATTACCTCCATCGCCTCCTGGTAGTTATCAACCGTTTTGACTTCCCATTCATGAATTTGCCTTAAAATATCTTGCAATGTAGCGCGCCAATCTGGCACGTCATCAACCACCAAAATACGTTTGCGCATGGTTCTAAACTCCCTCCTCCACTAAAAACCTGTATAAGCTGGGGCCCGACACAATATTCACCAAGTTTTTATATTGATACTTTGGCCGAATGCCTCCCATAAGATTTCGTAACTATTCAGGTTAACCATTTAGGACTGGCAGTCCTGCGCTATAAATAGCGATATCCCATAAGTATGGGTGTTGTTGACAAACAAATCGCCCTGTTTTTCAAGGACAGCCAGTCCTGGCTGAATAGTTGCAAATTTGAATAAGCAGCGTCATCTTACTCGAATTTCAGCGCGAATGCAATGAGCCATTAATCAAAAAGTTCAGGCAGTCGGTGGGCTGGACAACGTAACGGTAAACGTAGTGCCCTGATTAGGTTGACTTTCTACCATGATTTGGCCGCGCTGCTGCTCCAAAAAGGCTTTGACCCACCACAATCCAAACCCCAGTCCGCGGGGATTTGTCGTAAAAAACATATCAAACACCCGCTCGAGGTTATCGGCGGAAATGCCTGTACCATTATCAGTTACCTGAATAGACACGCTATTCGCCACTTTAAACGAGGCAATTCGTAGTATACCGCTCCGGTTGTCCATAGCCCGGATGGCATTGGTTATCAATTCTACAAAGACGTCCGTAAGAAGATCACTTGTGTTAATAGAGGGCAAATCGGGTTCAAGTTGGCGGACCAGGCGAATGTTTTCGGGAATTTCGACCAGGGCTAAGGCTTGCTCGATCAGGACATTAACTTTATGGGCCTCTGCCGGTATCTTCCGAAAGCGACGCAGCAAGGCCATTGCCAATTCAACGGTATAAAGGGTGTTGCGCTCAATCCGATCTAAATTGTCCGCAACTTCCAATCGCAGCTCAGGCGACATTTCGACTTGTTGGAGCAACCGCCTTAGATGCTGGGCAACAAGCGGCACCAGCGCCGTACTGTTGTTTATCCGATGGGCCAAATTGCCGGCCGCCTGGCCGAGTACGGTCCACCGTTCAGAGGCTATGCGCTGGGCTTGAGCTTGTCTTAAGGCTTCGTTGGCCGTTTTGAGCGCCGCATACTGACGGGCATTTTTGATGGCAATGGCTGCCGACGCTGCCACAAGGGAGAGCAACTTTAAATCATCCTGATTAAAATCCCCTTCCTTCTTATTGAGCACTTCCATGACGCCGAGCGTCTCGCCCTCGGCGACCAGGGGTACGGCCATCACTTTTTCTGTCGTAAAACCGGTCAGCCGATCGACCAGTGACGACCAATTTGGATCTTGGGTGACATCGTTGGCCAGGTAGGGCTGGCAAGTTTGTGCGACAAGTCCAATAATCCCCTCGCCAAACGGCATCAAGAAGTTCTTTAGACGTTTTATCTCGTTGCCCTGGCCGTCGTAGGCTATCTGAAAAATCACGCCTCCCTTCTCCTCATCAGCCAAAGCGAGCGAGCCACACTCAGCTTCAAAAATTTCAACAGTACGTTGGATCAACAAACGCGGGATTTGTTCCACGTCGAGTGTGCTGGAGACCAGGCGGCCCACGTCATTAATCAGTTCCAAATCGCGACTGTGGGCCCGGGCCGTAGCGTAAAGTTTAGCGTTTTGAATAGCGATAGCTGCCCAGTCGGCCAGCGCCGCCAATAGTTCTTGATCATGTTTGCTAAAGGCACGCTTTTCGTGCCGGTTACTAATTCCCAATAACCCGATAACATTTTGGCCGACCTTGACTGGAACGTTTACCAAGGAATAGACAGTCAGCCCGGTCTTGATTTTTAGGCTGTTGTTTTCTCTGGACAAGATAACTGCTTTACCGCTTTTCACAACCTGACCCGCGATCGAGTCGCTCGTTTTTACCCAAAAATTCTTAGCCTCCTCCTCTCCCATGTTCGCCTCGGCTCGTAAATATAGGTCACCGCTGACCTCGTCAACAAGCAGCAGATAGCTTTCCTCAGCCCCGGTCAAGGTGACGCCAGCTTTTACCACCAAGTGTAGAATCGCTTCAAGATCGAGCAGCGACGTAACGGATTTGCCGATTTCAAATAGGGTATTAAGCTCCCGTAACCGCTGAGTAAGCTGTTGATTCGCCTCAATTAACTCAATTCGTTTGGCCAAAACAAGGTTGTTGACCAGGGGTCGCTCGAGGGCTGAGTAGATTAGTGAGGCCAATTCGTCGGCGGTATAGGGCGGATTGAGCCAACCGACAATATTGCTGTTATCAAAATCAGCGTCAATTCGTGTTGTTTCGCCGTTGGCGCCGATCAGCACAATCGGCGAGGTTATCTGCCGAGTCGTAAATTCGGCCAGCAGCATTGAAGCAGAAGGAGCGGTCATCCTGGCATTAAGAACAATCAAATCAGGCCTGGCCTGTTGAAGCCGCATTAAGGCGTCTTTTACATTTGCCGAATGATCTACAACCAAGCCGTACTCACTCGCCAAGCTGCTTCGCAGCGGCTTATCATCCGTCGGGTCGATGATAAAAACATGAGGTGCTCCATTGGCAGTTTTCATATTGTTATTTTGTCTCTTTGTTCAAACACTACGATTTTGCGGTGATGATCAACCGTGGTTACAGTACCGAGAAATTGTTCAACGACCCAAATATTTGTTAGCGTGTGAGTTGTTAGTTGCTCTGCGTGCAGCGCAATCGGCAAGCCAAGTAAAGCTACCGGCAGAATAAGTTGGTCCACAAGATATTTATCCAACGCAGCCCCACTTTTGTGAAAGGCCAACAGGTCTGCCACCGCTTCTTCGGCAACCTGCTCAGCGGGCTTTCCTACTTTGCCAAGTGCCCCAAAACCGGCTCTACTGCCGTGTCCGTCGCCATATGTAGCCACTAAAAAGATGCCAGCTCCTGGCGTTACCGAACGGACCCGCCGCGGTTCAATCGCGGCCGGCAACTGGGCTTCCTGCAATAGATTCATGGCCCGGTTTCGCATCCGCTGTGCAATGTGAGCCGGTAAGCTGGAGGCCACAGCTATGCCGCTGATTTGTCTCAACGGACCTCGCTCCGTCTGCAGCCGGCCTGCATGATCATTTATTCTAACCTGACCGGAAATTTCAACCTTTATTTCACCTTCGCCGACCGGGTACCAGCCCCAAGTCCGTAATTCGGCCCGCCCAGTGAGTCCAAGCTCTGCTAACGTGGGCAAGTAAACGTCACGTACGTAGTGAAACGAAGGGCTCCACGCTACATGCGTACCCCCTTTAATCATAACTTCACTGGGCTGTTGAGCCAACGCCAGCGGAAGAAAAATTGTCTGTAACACTAAGGTTGCTGAACCGGCACTACCGCCTTGACGTGCGTCTGCCACGTTAAACTCATAAATGCCTGGAATAGGTTGAACCCGCGGGACAAAGGTAAGCCGCGTTGAGCCGAGTTCGTCACCCTCTAGCTCTGCATCGCAAATCATAGCCGCGGCCCGTACAGCAGTAAGATGTTGGGCAGCCAGGCCCGGATTTTTGCGCTTGGCCCGAATATTTTCAAGGCGAATGGGCTGGTTCAGGACGACAGCCAGGCTCAGGGCTGTGCGAATAATTTGCCCACCCCCTTCGCCGTATGTGCCGTCAATAACAATTAAGAAACGTTTTAATCCCATCTTTTGAATAAAGCGTAAATTTTCTATCCGGCAATCATCGGTTTAATCGTTCCGTCGATAACAAACATGGCCTTTTAATAATTATACCACAGGCTAGAAGTTGAATCGAAGGGGATCTGTCCCAAATTTTGGGAACAGACTGGGGGACGCGGGGATCCCCCTTGTTTTGTCCCAAATTCCTAAAATTTGGACGCACCCAACTGCAGGCAATAATTTGCAAATTTTTCATGCATTAGTAACATGCTAACGTTGCGAAGCCCGTCTTTTCAAACAAAGGAGTTTGAAAAAAGTTTTTGTGCTTTTGGCATTCTGCATAGACCATTGTCTGAGCAAAGGGAACGGATTTGAATAAAGCGAACCAGACAGTTGCGTCGTGCAGATGTGCCGGGAAGGAGAGTAGAATTTCTTATGGGGTTAACATCTGGTGAACAAACCTTTGTTGACAAAATTGTGGGAATCGTTGACAGTTGGATGCAGTCACGCTGGCAAAGGAACGTACCGACCGAAGCGGTAGATACGTTATATGCGGAGATTTACCAACTGCA
>JBFGLD010000463.1:0-5368 GCA_041576335.1 Anaerolineae bacterium
AAAAGCTGGTGTCCATCGCCATGGGGCACCAGGGCAAAATCGCCGGGCTGCAACAGCCGGGGTTCGGCGCCCTCCACCTCAAGCCAACAGCGCCCCAACGTCACCACATGAAACATCAGGCAGTCTGGTAAGGCCGGTAAGGCTAAGGCCCACGGCGCACTGAACTCGGAACGGGTGTAAAAGACGCCGCTCATATGCAGAAAGTGTAGCGCTTCGCCAAGCGGGTCCACCGGGACCCAGGAGGTATCTACATTTGACACAGGCGGGATAAAATCGCTCATAGACGTGAATATACCATCGGTACACCGTGTGGTCAAATCCAATATTGGGGACGAATGAGCAAAAAATAGCGACCAATAAGCATTAACACTCTGAAAGATAGGTGTTATACTGGATGAAAAGCAAGTCATTAACATTTTCGAACCAATAAGGAGAATAAAATGTATAATGTGAACAGAGACAACAATAATAAAATGAACGTTCTCATCTTCGGCGCCACCGGTGGCGTGGGTCGCCAACTTGTCGAACAGGCGCTTGAACACGGGCACACTGTTACAGCATTTGCGCGCAATCCCGCCAAGCTCGACCTCCGACACGAGAACCTGAAAATCGCTCAGGGGGACGTGATGAACGTCGCTTCGGTGGAGCGGGCGATGCAAGGTCAGCAGGCGGTAGTGGCAGCGCTCGGTTCGCCACCCTGGAAGAACACCAGCGTTCGCTCAGAGGGAACCCGCCATATTGTGCGGGCGATGGAGAAAGCGGGAGTCCGGCGTCTCGTCTCTCTTTCGACACTCGGCGCCGGTGATAGCTGGGCGCTACTGCCCCTCAAATACAAAATCCTTTTTCGCACTATCCTACGAAAGGCTTTTGCCGGTCACCAAGATCAAGAAAACACCATCAAGCAGGGTCAACTGGATTGGACCATCGTTCGTCCGGGAGAATTCGCAGACGGCAGCCGCACCGGTCAATACCGGCACGGTTTTCCAGCCACCGATAAGACGATCAAAGCCAAAATTTCGCGGGCCGATGTGGCCGATTTCATGTTGAAGCAGTTAGCTGACGATTCATATGTTCGGAAGACACCGGGGGTGTCGTACTAAACATTGCCAGCAGGCCGCCGCCAGCAGCGGCTGGCAGAAAGAGAGCAGATGCCATGATTGATAACCTACTTTTTACCTTAATCCTACTGTCAGCCCTTGGCTGTGGGCTGATGGCCGGTGTCTTTTTCATCTTTTCGAATACGGTGATGAGCGCTCTGGCTCGTCTTAAGCCGCCGCAAGGAATTGTCGCTATGCAAACTATCAATAGTATCATTCTCAACCCATTGTTTTTTGTGGCGTTCCTTGGCCCGGCGGCGCCGTGCCTCCTGCTGACGATTTCTTTATTCTGGCGGTGGCAGCAAGCTGGTGCCGGCTATTTACTGGCCGGTAGCCTCCTTTATTTAGGCGGTAGCATCGTGGTGACGATTGTATTTAACGTGCCTATGAACGAGGCGTTAGACACTGTCAAGCCGGAGAGCGACGAAGCGGCCATTATGTGGGCAAAGTATCTTACCAACTGGACAGCCTGGAACCACGTTCGCACGGTTGCCTCTTTTTTGGCGGCAACGGCCTTTATCCTGGCACTGGCGTAACGTCGTACCTATTTGGGCCCCAGTTTGTGGCTAAAGACTTTAAGGAATTTATCCGGCTATGTGGCATGACCCACGTGCGAACGTCGCTGCGCTTTGCGTACCCGCCGAGTAATGGCAAGCTGGAGCGCTGGCCCAAGACCCATCAAAGGCGAGTGTATCCGACCGGGCACGCCCCTCTCCTTGGAGGAGGCGCGACGCCTGGCGCTCACCCTCGGTTTTGGGCCGGATGGCAGCGCCAAAGTGCCTTGCCGAACTGTTTCTACTCCCGCTCGTGCAGGAGTGGCAGCTGCAGCTGGTAGGCTGGTGGCGGGGCCGCTGACGGATCCGGAGAGAGGGGCGAGCCGGTCAGCAAATACTGCGTGCCATCCTTGTGGCGCAGGGTGCTCAACAATTCCCACTGCGAAACAAACGGCATAAGCTCCGCCAGATCGCCGCCAAACGCCTCAATATACTGCTTCAGGGCGACCACCCTAAACGAAACCCCTTAAGCATCCCAAAGTGATCGCTTAGAGCCGAGGGCGACTGCATGATTCAGATTTTGAGTATCCTACGCAGAGTTACTGTCGGGCTCGTTATTTTGTGTCTTACCACCGTCATCTTCGCCTTGACCTGGTTGAGGTGAAGAAACCAATTTCGTTCTCTGCTGATCACTTTGCCCTGTCCGTTCCGCTCGTCGTAGACGAGAGCGCGCGTTAGCTGCAGGGGTGAGTTTCTTCAAAATCTATACCACCAGCCTCAAAAGCGAGGAATCTCGCCCACCTGGGTTATATGGCATTCCTTTTCGAGTCGCTCAAGAGCTATCTAAAGATAGCTCGCTTTCTGTTCGCCAATCACCTTTGTAGGTATAGGCGTGACCACTCAAAAGAAATAGAATATACAAAATTGTATTGAAGTGGCTTGTACTACCACTCGCGCTATTTCGAAGCACAGTCGTCAGAAGGCGATAAGTTTTGCCGCTGTCATTCTGTAAACTCTGCTCAACCAACCAATCTATCAGACAGCAATATTGATATCAATTAAAATGGGGAGTAAATCATGACCAAGCAGTCCAATAATACAGCTGAAAATCCGGGTATGGGCGCTTTGCCCCATAACGGGACGGGTACGACCTTCCGCGTGTGGGCGCCCCACGCCAAGAAAGTTTACGTCAGCGGCGACTTCAATGATTGGCAAAAAACGACGGTACCGCTCTACAGCGAAGGAAACGGTTATTGGTCGGCTGACGTGCCGCAGGCGAAGGCCGGTCACGAGTATAGATATTGGATTTATGGGCAGCAAGACAATTTCTCACGCATCGACCCTTACGCGCGGCAGGTCACCAATTCAGTCGGCAACGGGATCATTTATGACTTTCAAGCCTTTGACTGGGGCGATGATGATTTCCAAATGCCACCGTGGAATGAGTTGGTCATCTATGAGATGCATATCGGGACGTTCCATGCCAAGGAAGAAGGGCAACCCGGCACGTTTGATACAGCCATAGAACAACTGCCCTATCTCCGGGATTTGGGCATCAACGCCATCGAGGTCATGCCGGTTATGGAGTTTCCGGGTGATTTTTCCTGGGGCTACAACCCCGCCCATCCCTTCGCCATTGAGAGCATCTACGGCGGTCCCGATGCCTTCAAACGGTTTGTCAAAGCCGCCCACGAGCACGGCATCGCCGTGATTGTGGACGTGGTCTACAACCATTTTGGGCCGAGCGACCTGGGCCTGTGGCAGTTCGATGGCTGGAGTGAAAACGGCAAGGGCGGCATCTATTTTTATAACGACCACCGTTCCCAGACCCCCTGGGGGGATACCCGGCCCGATTACGGGCGCGGGGAAGTGCGCCAATATCTGCGCGACCACGCCCTGATGTGGTACGAGGAGTACCACGCCGATGGTTTGCGTTGGGACGCGACAGTCTACATCAAGAACGTCGAAGGCAATGACGCTAACCCGGCCAACGATATTCCCGAAGGCTGGGGGCTAATGCAGTGGATCAACGAGGAAATTCAGGCTCGCTTTCCCGACAAACTCAGCATCGCTGAGGACCTGCGCAACAACCCATATGTGACCAAGGACACCGGCGCAGGCGGGGCCGGTTTTAGCAGCCAGTGGGCCGGCGAGTTTGTGCACTCGGTTCGGGAAGCAGTCATTTCGCCTGATGACCAATTCCGGGACCTGGGCGCGGTGTGTGACGCTATCGAACATCGCTATGACCTGGACGCTTTTGAGCGGGTCATCTACACCGAGTCCCACGACGAGGTAGCCAACGGGCGCGCCCGCGTGCCGGAGGAGATTTGGCCGGGTAAGGTGGACAGTTGGTTTTCTAAAAAGCGCTCCACCCTGGGGGCGGCCCTTGTACTCACCTCGCCGGGCATCCCTATGCTGTTTCAAGGACAGGAGCTGCTCGAAGATCGCTGGTTTCACGATCAAGACCCCCTCGAGTGGTCGCGGGCTGAAGAGGAGGGCGGCACTCTGAGCATGTACCGGGACCTGATTGCACTGCGGCGCAACCTGTCCGGCGTGACTCGCGGTCTGTGCGGGCAAGAAGTGCATATTTATCATTTTGACGATGCCGCCAAAATCATCGCTTTTCATCGCTGGGATGAACTCGGCCCCACCGACAGCGTGGTGGTGGTAGTCAATATGGCCAACCAGAGCCATGAAGGATACACCATCGGCTTTCCTTGCGCGGGGTTGTGGAAAACCCGCTTCAACAGCGACTCTTACAACTATGGCGAAGACTTTGCCAACCATGCCACGCCCGATGTTATGGCGCAGGAAGGAGAAACCGATGGTCTACCCGCCTATGGGGAGATCAGTATCGGCCCTTACACCGTGGTGATTTTTTCCCAGGATGAATAAGCTTATCCGGTCGTTAATTACAGAAAATGTTAGGCTTGGCAGTGAGGAATTCAAATTTTAAAGGAGACAAGTTGTGACTGTAGTTTCTTTGAAACCAAATTATTTGAAGCGGTACAAAGATATTGTCAGCCTGCTCATCCGGCACGGGCAGGCAGAGTGGTTCCAGGTCAGCGGCCTCGATCAAGCCTTTCTTGACGACGAGATGCGCAGCGAAGAGCCGACAGAGGATGACCCGGCACAGCTAGCGCGTGACCTGGAGGCGCTTGGACCCACTTTTATCAAATTGGGGCAACTTTTGTCCACCCGACCGGACTTACTACCCCAACCCTATCTGGATGCGCTGAGCCGCTTGCAGGATGAGGTCGAGCCGTTTCCCTATGAAGCGGTCCAAGAGATTATTTTGGAAGAATTGGGGATGCGCATTTCGCAGGCATTTCGGTCCTTCGAGCCGGAACCGATTGCTGCGGCTTCGCTCGGCCAAGTGCATCGGGCTAAACTGTGCAACGGCCGCGTCGTGGCCGTTAAGGTACAGCGGCCCGGTATTCGGCAGATGATTTTGGAGGATTTGGAGGCATTCAACGAAATTGCCACTCTCATCGACCAGCATACGGATATAGGGCGGCGCTATGCCTTCGAAGATATGCTGGATGAGTTCCGCAAGGCGCTGCTGCGCGAATTGGACTACCGCCGCGAAGCACAAAACTTGGTCCGTCTGGCTGAAAATTTGGACCGCTATCCTAATATTGTGGTGCCGCTGCCGATCGAAGATTACACCACTTCGAAGGTGTTGACGATGGAGTATGTGGCCGGCACAAAAATCACCGACCTAGGCCCGCTGGCTCTGCTGGAAATCGACGGGTAAACATTGGCCGGCGATCTATG
>JBFGLD010000464.1:0-5368 GCA_041576335.1 Anaerolineae bacterium
CGATGATGAGTGGTGTTTGGCCGAAGTCCAATACGTTGAAGCCAGCACCATAAATCCCGGCGACAACCTTCTTCAAACCAAGTCGGATAAAAGTGGTGAGCGTTGTCAAGAGACGGCTTCTGCCGGAACCAACATTGCCGCTCCCTCCCGCGAGGTCGCGGCGCCTTCGCCAACTGACACACCACTCGCTGCCCGGGCTAATGAGGCCGCCCCAAGGCAGGAAACGGAAACGGTCGTCGCTACCGCCACAACCCTACCGGCAAGTGGCGCCGGCTCCATCTTCTACGCCTTTTTTAACCTCAACGAAGCTCGTTGGGAGATATTGTCGATTCCGTCCAGCGGTGGTTCTCCCAGAGTCGTTGTCATGAATGGTACAATGCCGGCCGTAAGCCCAAATGGTCAGCTCTTACTGTATCGATCCGAGTCGATTGAGTCGGAAGGGTTCCACATCTTTAATTTAACAACCGGTGAGGATAAACGCATTGAAATATTTAGGCAGTATGTCTTGCCGCGCTGGGGCGGGGACAACGCGCAATATTTATTTGTAGCTCAAGAACCCGCAACAAGTCGTTGGCAGGTGCATCTGGGGTTTGCTGATGGCAAAGGAGACGCCCAAATCTTGCGGGATGGCCGCACCCCTGATTGGTCGCCCGACAATCGCCTGGTCGCTTTCCAGGGGACCGATGCCGAGGGGAATAATCCGGGTATATATTTGGTACCCTTTAATGGGGGTGAAACGACCCGCCTAACAAACCACGAAAGCGATCGCACTCCTGATTTTTCGCCGGATGGATCGATGCTGGCTTATATGTCTACGCAGAACGGCAATTGGGATATTTACATCGTGAGTGTATCAGGCGGAACACCCCGCCAGTTGACAACAAATGCCAGCAATGACGGTTTGCCGGCATGGTCCCCTGACGGTACTAAAATTGCCTATGTTTCGGACTCGGGGGGTAGTTGGGCCATTAACGTCATTGACGTGTCGGGGGGAGCACCCCTTAAAGTAACAAGCTGGGATGGCAATAAGCGTCCTGATTGGTTGATGGCCCAAATATCGTGGGGCCGTTAGAAATATAGCTTTGCCGGCTTGGCCACGCGGAAGATCTCTGTGACTGATTACCATTGGGTCACGTCCCGCGCCCGTGAGGCGTAGAAAGTGGAATGTCAGTGAATTAGCCTAGATTCCACACTGTTCCGAGAAAACTAGACCAAGTGGGAAAATTACTAATCACCTTCTAATGACCGGCAAATATAGGTTAATCTTTGCCCCGATATCAGGAGCAGGTTGAACAGTGAAGCTGGCGCTTGATTGACCCTTATTCCCTGACGGGTGTGAAAATTGGGCCAAATTTGAAACAGTCTCACCGTAGGCTAGGCCGGTGTGACTTGCCACGAAGGTAAATGTCAGCGTCGAAGCCGAAATAACGTTTCCGCTCCAGGTAATTTGATCGCTAGTTACGTTTGCACCGGCCGGCTGCTCAACCCAGTTGGCAAACGTCGTGCTCAGGGGAAGCGTATCGGTGAGCGTCGTACCGGCAGCATTGACGTCGCCACTATTGCTCAGAACGATGGTATAGGCGACAGGCCCGTGAAAGACCACGCCGGCGTTGGGCTTGGCCTCCTTTTTAAGGTGAAGGTCAGAATAATTGATGCGGGTAAAAGTGAATGTGCCCAAGGGGGCCGACTTAAACGGGAATAGGCCGCTTATACTCGAGATTGGAGCTTGGGGGACCGTGTCGATACTGGGGCTTAACGAAAAATCTGTACCTTCCTCCGTACCGGCATCGTAGGGGTATAAGTCAACAACTTTACGCTCGACCCAGGCCCCATCCTCCCACAAAGTTAAATTTTGGACCCCTATGAACCAGTCGTGGCTGGGAGCAATCATCGACACCAGGCTGATCAAAGGAAAATCTTGGTTAACCGTAATTGACGAGATTGTGGCGGTGGCCGTATTGTCGATATTGCCGGACCGTGATATCACGGCCAAAGCATCCGGTGGATTTTCATTGATTTCATTACTGATTTCGCCGGTCAGCTTGGCCGTAAGCCCAAGCTCAGCCATATCCTCAATCCCCGGGCTGGCTAGCTGACCCGGTTCCCAAAATTTGATCTCGGCATTATGTACCGCGCCGATTAAGGGCGAAAAATGGGCAGTGCCCGGCAACGGCACCCCACCCTGGTGCGAAGCTGCTGTCCAATTCGCGGCAAAGGTCACCCGGTAATTTGCTGCGAAGGGATGGATCGTTTCGTTCTCTGCCCTAATGAGCCCAGGTAGCAATAGGATTAATAATGCCAGGCTGGCCAAAAGCCCATTTCTTGCGTGACTTTTCGTTTTCAACGTCAAAACCCTCTCTATTTAGACCACCATGAGGATACCTTGTCGCGGCCTCTTAGTGTGGTAATCCAATGGGTCCACCATAGCAGTAATTTGTTACAGACTTCTTACCGATTGCCGCGGCCCATCAATTTCTGATCGAATGAGCATGGGTCATCAGGTAAAGGTGATTTAATGAGAGAGTTATAACAGCGGATATATCGTAATATTCATTCATGTTTGATTTTTGACGGATTTTGGGCTATACTAGGTCTCAGCCTTGTCGGGGTGTAGCTCAGCCCGGTTAGAGTGCTTGCTTTGGGAGCAAGAGGTCGGCGGTTCGAATCCGCCCACCCCGACCTGTCTTGGGTCATTAACAATATGATTGCTGAACTTTAACTTTTGAAAATTTAGTCAAGGCCCGTTACCCAAAGAGAAAATGCTATGACCCCTAACGGTAATGATCCCATCCGCGTCCTGTATGTCGAAGATGAAAAGTCCCTGCAGTTTACTACGTCCCAAATGTTAAAAGCGTTGGGCTATGTGGTGGAGTGCGCGGATAATGGCAGAGTTGGTGTAGAAAAAGCTCAGAACTGGCAGCCAGACCTCATATTAATGGATGTGCGTTTGCCGCTGCTAAACGGGAGTGATGCGATCCGGGAATTGCGTAATAATCCTAAAACGGCCCGTATCCCTATCTTCGTACTTTCGGCTTATACCGATGCCAAAACCCGAGACACATGTCTAAATGCCGGTGCTGATAGGTTTTTTACCAAACCGCCGGATGTTCGCAAGGTGGACGTGGCCATCAAGAGCGTTTTAAGAAAGGTTTGAGCGGCTAGCGTGTTTGAGGGCAATGGGCGGTGGCCATATCTCAGGCCGATGAGTACTCTGCGGGCATAGCTTAGAGGTAAAGCCCTGGCCTTCCAAGCCAGTCACGCGGGTTCGATTCCCGCTGCCCGCTCTTTGCTTTTTTTGGGCCCTTAGCTCAGTGGTTAGAGCGGCCGGCTCATAACCGGTTGGTCGTAGGTTCGAATCCTACAGGGCCCACAGGAAACATCCTCGTTGGTTGGATGTTTTTTTGCTTTAAAGGGGTTACCCCTATCCATCCAACTGGTGAATGCCTATTAAGTTTTCCGGGCAGGGTAGACCCTCGATAACCTGAACGAGTTGATTACAATTTTGAACATGCTGCTATTTGGCCTATACTTTATTTCTTGAATTCCGCGAATTGCCTGATGACTCGGTCAGGTAGGTGTGATACACTGGAAATGTTGGCTACCAATGGAGCTAAAACAGTATTGGCAGATTGTGTGGCGGCGAGCCTGGATACCGGTACTGCTGGTAGCGGTGGTTGCAGCTGCCAGCCAGCTAACGATGAGAGCCCCGGCGACCACCTACAGCACCAGCATGCGCTTCACGGTACGGGTCATGCCGCAGCCAGGGGTAGACCAATACAACTATGATGGCTACTACGAATGGCTGGCTTCTGAGTATTTGGCCGACGATCTAACGGCTATCGTCAACAGTCAGGCATTTGCCGCTGACGTGAACCGGCACCTGGCCGAAATGGGCAGTCCGGTGCAAATTCCCCCCGGTACCGTCGGCGGGGTGACCTTTGGCGAGAAGCAGCATCGCGTGTTGCGTATTAATCTGACCTGGGACAGTGCTGCTGAATTGGCCGATATTGCCCCAGCCGTACTGCGAGCAATGGAAGAGGATAGTGCGAACTATCTCAATCCCCCAGGTGCGCCTGATGCACTGGTGCGGGCTATCGACCTGCCCGCGCCGCCAACGGCTAACCCCCGCTCTCTCACCGAGCGGCTTCAACTGCCCGTGCGCCTGCTCTTGGCCTTGGGGGCCGGTATTGCCCTGGCATTTCTTCTGGATTATCTGGATGACAGTGTCTGGAACAAGGCGGAATTAGAAGCGATGGGCATCAGCGTGTTGGCCGAAGTGCCCAAAAAGACGAAGTAATATTAAGTAGCCGCCATGCAAGCTTCATGGTAAAATAAACATTGGACGTTGGAAAAGGTTAATCTGATGGAAATAAACGATGTTCTTCGAATCATGCGCAAACGAGGCTGGATTTTGCTCGTTGTGGCTTGCATCGCTGCCGCGAGTGCTTTTGGCTTTAGCAAAATGCAGACCCCTATTTACAGTGCCGGGGTCAAATTGAGTGTGGTGCCGGCTCGAGCAACCGACTGGGGCTCGAGTAACAGCCTAAAAGATCTGCTGCGTAATTACGCCGAAAATATTCGTACCCATACCATGGCCGCCGAGGCCATTGACCGGGCCCAACTTGATATGAGGACAACTACGTTTCTGAGCAGACTCTTTGTCAATCCTGATAGCTCCACCTTTACTCTGGAATTGGAAGCCCGTGATCGCGATCCAGAAGTAGCTATGGCCATGGTTGATACGATGGCCAAGGTTTTTGCCGAAGATCGGGATCAGTGGAATCAACGGCAGGACAAACGGGACCGCATCGAAGTTAACACGCTCGACAGTGTATACAACCTTGGTTTTACTCAATACAGCCCCAAGACTAAGATCAATACCTTGGCCGGCGGGCTTTTTGGAGCGCTGGTGGGGATTTTGGTTATTTTCTTCTTAGAATGGTTAGAAGTGGATACTATCCGCCAAGCCGAAGATGTGGAGCGAGCTATTGGGGTGACCGTGTTGGGAACGATCCCACCTTTTTCCGGTCAGACGCCAATACCGGGGGGCGAAAAACAAGGACACCTTGTGCCCCGCTGGCGAGGGACAAATTAATTTTATAACGAACGGCTGGAAAGTCACCATAATCAATGTCAAATAACGTAATTATCACGCTAACCGACCCCCAGTCTGCCGCTGCCGAAGCCTACCGAACGTTACGGACTAATATTGAATTTTCGAGCGTGGATGAACCATTGCATACGGTCTTGGTCACCTCCGCAACGCCAACGGATGACAAGAGCAGTACGGTGGCCAACTTGGCCGTAGCTATGGCCGATGGTGACCGGTCCGTTATCCTGGTTGATGCCGATTTGCGTCGTCCTCAGC
>JBFGLD010000465.1:0-5361 GCA_041576335.1 Anaerolineae bacterium
CGGAATGGAGTCCCCCAATTGTTCGTGAGTCGTGCCGCTAATCCACACCTCATTTGCGGGCGCAACGCCGGTAATTCGAGCCGCCAGGTTAACAGTATCTCCGATGGCAGTATAGCTGTAGCGCCGTTGCGCCCCCACATTCCCAATTAGGGCCGGTCCGCTATTAATGCCCACGCCGAAATGGAGTCTGGGTTCCCCGGAAGGTTGTATATTACGATGCCGATTTACCGCCTGTTGGAGTGTTATTCCAGCCCGCACAGCCTGCTGAGCGTGATCGGATTGATCACCAAACATGTTAAAAATAGCCATTAAATTGTCGCCCTGAACTTGCCTAATGCTCCCCTCATGTGCGTCGATAGCTTCGGCGGCAATGTGTAAATGATCATTCAACAGTTGGACAATTCGCTCGGGAGATAGTCGCTCTGCCAGTGGCGTAAAATCCCGTATGTCCGCAAATAAGATTGAAACCTGGCGTAATTCACCGCCGAGCCCCGGGTCTAACTCCCCTTTTAACAACGCATCCGCCACTTCCGGAGCTAAATAGTGGCGGAGCAAATAATCCAATTGGAAGCTAAGTTTAGCCATGCGCTGGCGAGCGAGCCGCAATTCGTTTCGGTTCTGGGTCAATTCTTGCACATATTCACCCTGTTGGGTAACGTCGGTTACGAACACCGTCAGTGCCAGGTTAACCTCCGGTTGTCCAGGTACGACAATCAGGGTCAAATAGCGGGTTTTGCCCGCCGGCGAAGAGCGATTGATATGTTCCAAACGGAAAAACGGTTTTTCTTTTAGCAGAACGCTAGTCAGTGCCTCCTCTTGGCCGATAAATTCCGGCAAAATATCCAGCAGGGGTGAGCCCACTAGATCAGTTTGCTCACCCAAGATCCATAAAGGAAATAAGGGGCCGTGTTCAACGATGTACCCACCAGGGTCCACCAAGGCATAAGTTGTTTTCAGCCCGGTTAATCCAGTCTGAACAAACTCGGGTAGTCTCATGGGGTACGAGAGAAAAGCACACTATAAGCGCGGATTTCGTAGGGCAACTTATTTGACCCGCAACAGGCGCTGTGCCAAGGCCACAAACATCGCCTCGACATTCTCACCCGTTTTCGCACTAGACATAAAATAGGGAGCTTGGCATTGCTCGGCCACACCGGCTAAATCGTCGATAGCTAGGCCGGGCTGTTCCTCGATAAGATCTAGTTTGTTGCCAACCACAAGCAGCGGTTTGTGAGAGTTAACGCTCCAAAAATCATTAGCATAGCGAGGCAGGGCTTTAAGCGTCTCAGGACGCGTTAGGTCGCAAACAAGGATAGCCCCGGCTGCTCCGCGATAATAACTATTCATGATCTGGTCGAATTTTTCTCCGCCGGCCAAATCCCAAATAAGCATCGCTATCTTAACCGATTGGTCGTCTGTTTCGATTAAGACATTCTTGCGGTTGATCTTAGCCCCGATTGTGCTCAGATATTTGTCTGAAAATTTCTCTTCGACAAAACGGCGCACTAAACTTGTTTTGCCTACGGAGAAATCGCCAAGCATACATATTTTCTTTTGTGTCACAGCAGAAAAATCGCTTTTACCACGTAAAAATATCGTGCTCACGAAAATGTATTCACCTAATAGATTCTTACTAACATTATAACAGCTAATTTGCCTGAAGAACAGTGAGAAAAATTAGCTAATTTGTCCTTTTGAAAAGTGATCGTCACCTTATAGTCTCAAAATCTAGGACAGATCCTAACCATTTTGTACGTTGTGCTTTAGCCAGAAATGTGTATAATGGGTAACATTCTTTATCGTAACCGCTATTTAGCTTGATTGCCAAGCGTATGAGTTCATTTCTTTAGCCTAGCTTTTGACAGGCATTAATCACCAAGATAATCACAAATGTAGATAAGGGTTTCGATCAATGAGGCGTAAACCAATTGCCATTGTCGGGATTGTTAGTCCAATGCTGTTGATATCGGCCTGTGTACTGGCTGTTCTATTTATCGGCGTGGTCGGCTGGTTATTTTCCAGAGCAGAAGACGACCAAATTGTAAAAATCGCCACCGTTGGGCCACTGTTCAGATTAAAGATCTTTGATATCGACTCGACTAAGCTTGAAAATGACTTAAATGATGCCGCGAATGAAGAACTGGTGACGACCGACAAAACAGTGAATATACAAGCGCAACCTCAGGCAGTAGCTCCTGAAACCTCGAATCCGATAGACCCGTCAGCATCTTCTCTTTCTGGCACTGACATTGAGGAACAACTGGGCTTTGCTTTACCACCCGGTGCGGTTAACTCAATTACGCAAGAAGGGGTCGCAAGCCGGTTGGTTATTCCAAAACTCAGCTTAGACGCACCGATTATATTGGCCCCGATCGAAAATCAAACGTGGAAAGTCGATCATTTAGGGCAGTCAATCGGCCATCTGGAAGGTACGGCTCAGCCCGGCTCTCATAGCAACCTTGTTTTGGCAGCGCACGTTACGCTTGAGTCTGGCGACTATGGTCCGTTTGCCGGTTTGGGGCTCCTGTCGTCCGGAGACGCAGTATATGTTTACGATGGCGAAGAACAATTCGAATATATAGTTGACAGTCACAATACTGTCGAAAGAACGGCGGTCGAGGTCACCTATCCTACCGATACAGGACAAATCACCTTGATAACTTGCAACAATTGGGACTCCCAAGAAAGGCGGTATGTCGAACGGCTTGTGCTCAAAGGACATTTGATCGACAACTAACAAATCTAACGATTATGCCAAAATTCTGAGGAGAGCTACCGGTGCGTAGCTCTTTTTGTTCTCGTTGGAAACAGAGACTTTTTTGTCATTCCTAAATGCTCGTGCTAAACTGCTTTCCTCAATTCAACACAGACGCTGTTTGATCAACTATGAATTTACGAAAAACAAAGCTAACAATACGGCACATTCTTGTTATTCTAATCGGCATAACGCTGTTTTGGTTAGCCCAATTTCCAAGGGCTATGGCTGCGCCAAGATGGCAGGAGGCCCAAGATATTGCCATAATCACCGAACCGGCCAGTAATGCTGTGCTGCAGGGTGTTGTGCCCATCTTAGGGAGTGCCAATCACCCTTCTTTTCAGTTCTATATTGTTGAATTCTCACCAGAACCAATCACCGGGGATCAATGGCAAATCATCGGCGAAATTAGTGAGGCGCCGATCATCAGTAGCCAACTGGCCGTATGGGATACGACCTTAATTCCTGACGGCAGCTATACAATTCGTTTACGGGCCGTGAGGTTGGATGGCAATTACAGTGAATTTTTCGCCCAGCAGGTCGTTGTTTCTAACTCACAACCTATACCCACCGATACACCGGTGTCATTGCCGGCACCAGCCCAAACAATACCGACGGCAACGTCAACGGCTCTTCCGCCGACACCAACCATTATTATCGATCAACCTATTGTCGATACGCCCACCCCTCGACCGGTTGAAACCAGCGCGCCATTGCAGGACCCTGACGAGAGCGGGTCATTTTTGCCAACTGTGACCGGCTTTTCGTTATCTCCGCTCCGTGACGCCTGTATTTATGGGGGTGGTATCATGCTTAGCATCTTTTTGCTGTTTGGTTTTTTCTCGGCCCTGCGGATTTTTGTTCAGGGGTTTATCGATAGAATTCGCCGCAGTCGCTAGAAGCGAACCTCGATAAAGAGGACTTCAGCAAATAAGACGAACTCTCAGGGACATTACGTGAGCCGATTTTCATTTCCGATTTTTAGGCGCCAAAGAAAAGAAAAAGCCACCGGTCCGGTGGAGTGGCTAATTGTGGGGTTGGGTAATCCCGGGTCCAAATATGTTGATACCCGGCATAACGCCGGCTGGCACGTTTTGGATACCATTGTCCGCGAGCATAATAACTTTCGTTTTGACGAGAAGCGAAGTAAGGGTTTAATCGCGCGTGGAAAGTTGGCTGGGGTCAACGTGGCTCTGGTAAAACCACAAACCTTTATGAACCTTAGCGGAGAGGCTGTTGCACCAGTCGCTCGTTTTTATAAGGTCTCGTACGAGCACATCCTTGTTGCATTTGACGACCTGGATTTGCCGATAGCCAAACTGCGGTTACGTCCAAAAGGCGGCGCAGGGGGCCATAAAGGCATGCGCAGTATCATTAACCACCTGGGGACCGATCAATTTCCAAGAGTACGGCTGGGTATCGGACGCCCCCAAGGTCAGATGCCGGCTGAAGCTTATGTGCTGCAAAAATTTAAACCTGATGAATGGGAGGCCATGCTGGTAACTTACAGAATAGCGGTTGAAGCGGTCAAAGTTGTGTTGACTGAAGGCATTGATAATGCAATGAACCAATTTAATACCAATTGACTTCAAACGGGAAACACCGTTGACTCCGTTAGTTGTATTTTCGTTCGATGAGGTCTTCTATTTTATTGATGAGTGAAATGGGACTAAAGGGCTTAAAGAAATAATCATCAGCACCAACTGCTTTGCCAGCCTCGACGTCACTTTGCTGCCCCCGCGCCGTAACCATAATGACCATAATGCTTGCTGTTGCCGGGTCTTGTTTTAATCGACGACACACCTCCAATCCATCAAATTCACTGTTGGGCATCATAATGTCGAGTAAGATGATATCCGGATTTTCCGAACGCGCTAACTCGATAGCCTCTGAACTGTTCTCGGCAAATAGAAGCCGATAGTCATAAACGTTTAGAGTCACTTCTAGCAGTTCTCGAACTTCCGGCTGATCATCTACGATAAGGATTTTCTGCAATTAGAATCCTCTTTTATAAAGGTTTGAAAACTCGTCAGCGTACTTGGTTTTCTTGATCAGGAAGAATATGCCATCCCTGGCAGGCCAGACAGTGCCACCAGGTTACGCGTTCATCCGGAATATAAACTCGTTCGGAGTTATCCAGTACGATTTGCTCTCCAGTTGTTGGGCAGTGAACCAAAACCTCGAGAGTTTGCTCTTGCTTTACGAGTAGTTTTTTATTTATTAAATCCATTTATCCAGCCATCGACAAAAAAAGAAATCCATTGATAAGTTCACAAAGAAGTTCGACCCAAAAATATTGTTTAGGGGGTTAACACTATAGTCTCAGAAAATTTTTAACGTACATGTGCCCTGATGACCGCCTGTGACTATTCTACCTTTGATGCCGCCCGGTTTTTCTTCGAATAGTAGTGGGCCAGGGTCTCGAATGCAAACGACTAAACTGCCAAATCAAATCATGACACGGTGTTGACGCATTTCTTGTATAAACGGTGATCCGCGACTTTTTTCCGGGATTGCGGCGACTGCCTTAAGGCATTCCCGTGCGACCTCGAGGTGGTAGGCTTTATCCGCACAAATACATCCTCTATTTTCTGTATCAACGCGGC
>JBFGLD010000466.1:0-5359 GCA_041576335.1 Anaerolineae bacterium
ACTGCGGGCCGTACCCAGAATGAGCAAGGCGCTGCCCGGCTCAAAGCGCAACAAAAAATGAAGCCACTCCAGCGTCTCCTGGTCGGACCACTGCAAGTCGTCAATCCACAGCAACAGCGGGCGCGGTGCGGCCAGCACGCCGCGAGCCAGGGCTTCAAAAAAGCGCTACCGCCGCCGCCCATATTCCGTAATGGGGTCAGGCCGGGCCAGGGTGGGGGAGTCGCTGAAAAGCTCGGGCAGCAAACGGGCAATTTCGGTGAGCCAAACCGGGTCGAGCGCGGCCAAATGTGGGCGCAAGGCGCTGCTGCGCAACCATTCGGTAATGGGCGCCAGCGACAGACGCCCTTCCGCGCCATAGGAACGGGTGCGGGCGCTGGTGAAGCCCTGCCGGGTGACCCAATGAAACAACTCTTCCGCCAGGCGCGATTTGCCGATGCCCGCTTCGCCGGTGATAAGGAGGAGATGCGCGTCTCCTCCCGCCGCGCGCTGCCAGGTTGCTTGCGCCTGCTGCCATTCCGCCTGCCGGCCAACCAATTTGAAGGCAGACGTGGCGGCATCATCGCTGAAGGAGGAAATGGTTCGGGGCGGATGTTGTAAGCGGTTGTGCGCGGCCCGAAGCGCTTCGCCCGGCTCGACGCCTAGCTCGCGCCGGAGGGTTTCGACGGCGGTTTGATAGACACGCCGGGCGCCGGCGTAATCGTCATTCAAGCCATGCAAGCGCACCAGCGTTTCATACGTGCCTTCATCAAGGGGGTCGAGCTGGAGCAGCCGCCGGGCTGTTTGCAGGGCCGCTGCGTAGTCGCGCCGGGTTTCGAGAATACCTACCAATTTGTGGCAGGCGGTGTGACATTGCCGGCGCAAACGTTCGCGCTCAGGCGCAAGCCAATCGTCGTAACAGCTGGGCAACAAATTGGCCTGATAAGCAGCGAGCGCATCCTCCAGCGATTGCCGCGCGGATTCTGGCTCGCCGCGCTGTTCGGCGGCAGACGCTTCGCTCAGAGCGTATTCAAAGCGTTGAACATCAATAACCTGGGCTTTATCCGTTTTCCACCAGACTGTACCGGAGTCGGCCATCAAAAAGCGGTCTGAATTGGGCAGGGCGTGGCGGAGTTGGTAAAAAAACTGGCGCAGACTCATTCTTATTTATTGGTTTTTTCTCAAGAGGAGCCAGCAAACCATTGGCTAACGTGCCTCGCCAGTTCATCGGATTATGTCCACCGCTGAATTCGGAATAAAAGACGGTGTACCCTTTCGCCTGCAGAACATCGCGCATGTACCGCGCCGCAACGAGAAAATTGTTCCAGCCCGGTTCGAGGGTTTGGGTTTCCAATTTGGAACTGACCAGAAGGCTATCGGTTTCCATAACCATGATCGTCTTTTGCCATATTGCTGTTGTCCAACGTTTCTGCCTTTTAACGGGAGACAAAAAAGCCGCCAACATACTGTCAGCGGTTCCTGTGGTGGTCACGGTGTTGTCCCGGCAGCAAGCGATTTTAGCCCGATAAATCCTTACACCAAAACAAATTTCAATTATGGAGGTTGATGGGTTGCATCCCACACTTGCCCAGCAAGCTAGGCGGCGTTGGGAAATTGGAACACCTCCGATTGATGGGAACAATTATATCCTAAACATAACACGAAGTCAATCTCGTGCGCCCCTGCAGGTGGTAATTATTGACCATCGTTATGGAGCAGGTGCACTCTTTTCGCTGCAGGGCAACAACAGAGCCGGCGGATACGCAGACTGAGCCGCTCGATAAAGGCGGGGTTGATCTGCCAGCCGTGCCCATTGCTTTACGCAATCTTTAAGTAAACTTTATCATTTCTTCACATCCCTCCCATATATTCCTAGTGCCATCATCCTCAAAATAATGGCCGGAGTACGCCGCAAGAAGTATGAGGCGTACCGTTACAAATTTTGGAATTCAATTAAGTTTAATGGAGAAGTAGATGTTTACCTCAAGAAAATTACTTTTACTATCGATTCTAACTGTGCTGGCTTTAGTTGTGGCCGCCTGCGGGTCAACCTCGGTGGCAACCCCACAACCAGCCGAAGCCACAGACCTGACTGCCCTCCCCAAAAACAGTGACGGCTACATTGACATCAGCGTGGAGCAGCTGGCCGAGATACTGCCGGCCAAGAACTTTACCCTGGTCAACGTCCATATCCCTTATGCGGGCGACATTCCTCAAACCGACCTGTCTATCCCCTTTGACCAGATTGCCAACAATCTGGGCCAACTGCCCGAAAAAGATGCGCCGATTGTCCTTTACTGCCGCAGCGGCAATATGAGTACCCAGGCCGCCGAAACCCTGACCGGGCTGGGTTATACCAACGTGTTTGAAGTAGACGGCGGCTTCAATGCCTGGGCTGCTGCGGGTAACGAACTGATTATGAACCGATGAGTAGCCCCGGATGATTCTTTACAGAAACTTTAAACGATCGTTACTTAAACTTTAACGGGACGCGATAAGCTAGAAGTGTAGTTAATCATAACAGACCCCGGTCAATTTCAACACCTGCCGGGTCTGGCAAACAACCAACAAAAGAGCTTTTTAGTCAAGAAGGAGATATGCAATGAGTAATTCAAAACGATGGTTTTCAATCGCAATTGGAACTACGCTGGCCGTTTTGCTGCTGGTCGGTGCGCTGACGGTACTCCCGGCCTTGGCCCAGGGTCCCGGCGGGATGATGGGTGGGGGCATGATGGATGGCTCCGGTTCTAACGGCGGATTCTTCGGCGCTGGTCCGGGCAGTATGGCACGTGCGCCTGCGCGCAGTGCAGGTGTGGGATTTACCCAGAATTTCACCGGCACTATGCCGTTCGGTTTCGTCCCGGGCGGGATGATGGGCGGCATGATGAACGGCATGATGGGCCAAATGATGAACGGCATGATGGGCGGCGGCATGATGTTCAATAGCAACAGCCCCTTCTTCAACGTGGAACCGCTCACCCTGGCCGAAACCGAAGAAACGCTCAATGCCTACCTGGCCAGCCTGAACGACAGCAATCTAAAAGTTGATGACATCATGATTTTTGACAACCAGGCCTATGCCCAGATTGCCGAAAAAGATAGCGGCATCGGCGTGATGGAAGTGCTGGTTGACCCCACCACCAAAGCTGTTTACCCGGAGATGGGACCCAATATGATGTGGAACCAGAAATACGGGATGATGTCCGGTTTTGGCAGCTACGGGATGATGGGTGGCCATGGCAGCACGATGCGGGGCAACTTTGGCCGGGCCGATGTTTCTGCCGAGATGAGCGTGACCCCGGAGCAGGCTGTAGAAGCGGCTCAGTCGTACCTGAAGACCTACTTCGGCGACACCGGCCTGACCGCCGATGAGCACACCGATCCCTTTTACGGCTACTACACCCTCCACGTCAACCGGGATGGTGAAACCGTAGGGATGCTCAGCGTCAACGGCTACACCGGGCAGGTCTTTCCGCACACCTGGCATGGCCAGCTGCTACAGATGAGCGGCGAGTAAATCAACAGCCAGGTAAACTTCAAAAGGTAACCGCCGAGGCGTGCAGTTCACCTGCTGTACGCCTCGGCTTGACAAAACAACTTTTAGCCAATAAAAATAAAGGAGGCAAACTGATGACCAGCGATTATGGCTTTAGAACAGGCCTGAATGTACCTTATGAAGAAACCATTGAAAAAACAACCGCAGCCCTGAAAGAAGAGGGCTTTGGAGTGTTAACCGAGATTGATGTGAAAGCCACCCTCAAAAAGAAGTTGGATGCTGACTGACCTTCGGCGTACATCATTTTGGGCGCTTGCAAGCCTAATCTGGCTTACCAGGCGCTGCAAAACGAATTGGAAATTGGCCTGCTGCTCCCCTGTGGGGGAATATTTGCCGACGTACCTCTGTCTCGATCAGGATTTCAAGCTTAAACGAAGTAAGTCAAAGACAGCCCGACCTCAAACAAAAAGCCCCTCCGGAGAAGGGCTCGTGTTCAGGCTTAAGGGCGCTTTGGGATACATTTATGGGCGGCGGGTTCTACTCGAACCCTCGGCACAACCCGGTTTTTGACTGTTTGTAGGTGCCCCGGCCTGATAATCTCATTCGCCTGTGTGGCAACTGATTTCTTGATTTGAATTCAACTATATCACAGGTCGGTTTGAATTCAGTTTGAATTTAGGCGTTTGCCAAAAAGTCAGGGTGACCAAGTCTAGAACAAAATCCGTCTCCTTGAGCAGCTTCTACTTTTCGAAACTGAGTCCCCGGACGTATTTGGGCTAAGGATGATGACAAGCTAAGAGCGGGTCCAGGACCGGCGCCGCAGTTGAAGGAGATCGTACCGCCGCCGCTCAGTTTGTTGGTGAAGTCAACAGCGCTGCTGCAGTTGGTTACGACCCCGCCGGCGTACACGGGCGGGCCTGTGATATCCTGATGAGCAGCGTCACAAATGCCGCGATTAAAGCCAAATTAGGTCGAGCCTGTTGATAGAGGATGTTACGATCCAAAGCGCCTGTTCTCCAATTTTTCAGCGTGAGGGGCAGGCCAACGTATCGCGGTTCAAACGCGCCCACGATACAACTCGATAACTTGTAACCTCAAAGTGCAAATGACCACTTCAATGGAGTCATCTGATTTTGACTCAGGGTGAAGATTTTTGCCCAAAGTCCGCCGCAGGAATCGATGAATCATTAGCTTCGTCATTTGCGGTTACAGAACGTTTGTACTATCCTTGGCCTCGAAGCCAGGCGGTATTTTCGACCAGGTCCATTTTTTCACGATTTCGGGCCATCTCCGGCCTCAATCCGACCGCTAATGTGCTGCAGCGGGCAAGCATTTTAACCACGTGCCCTTGGCTGTTTAGGTTCAATTTCTTATAATATGAAATCTCCGCTATAGAGCGGTCTATCGGAGTAATGAGCGGATGAAAACTTACATTGCACTTTTTCGAGGAATAAACGTTGGCGGCAATAATATTCTGCCGATGAAAGAATTGGTCGCGCATCTTGAAAACCTTGGCTCACATAGCGTCAAAACGTATATTCAGAGCGGTAATGCGGTGTTTCGGAACAAGGCAGAGAGTGCCTCCGAGCTATCAAATAGAATCAGTGCAGCGATCAAAGAGAGCCGCGGTTTTGAACCTCAGGTATTTCTTCTTGATTTGGTTGAAATGGAAGAAGCGATTGCGTCGAACCCATTTCCAGACGCTGAGCCCAAAACCCTGCATCTATATTTTTTGGCTTCCGGGCCAAAGAACCCGGATTTGAAGACGCTTGAGAGCATTAAGCGGGACAGCGAGCGATTTTATCTTAAGGACAAAGTTCTCTATCTACACGCACCGGATGGTATCGGCAGGTCTAAACTTGCTGCACGAGTTGAAAAGTTGCTTGG
>JBFGLD010000467.1:0-5358 GCA_041576335.1 Anaerolineae bacterium
ATGTGACCGAATACCTGGATGACCCGTTCGGGTTTCCATTTAGCCGCAATCGTTACCGCGGCTACTATCAGGCTCACCGGGCGGCCGGCCTCGTCGTTGATTCCAACTATCTTCGCCAGGGTATCTATGGCCGCGAAGAGGGCCGCAGGATGGCCCTTGATCTGCTAAATCTATCCGATCCGCCGACGGCCATATTTACCTATAGTGACGAAATGGCGCTGGGGGTGCTGGAAGCAGCTCGTGATTTGAGTCTGCGCGTGCCTAAGGATTTATCGGTGGTCGGCTATGATGACATCGAGTTGGCCCACTTTGCCCAATTGACCACGGTCCGGCAGCATCTTTTTGAGTCGGGCGTAAAAGGTATTGAACTGCTGCTCGATGCTATCCATCGATCCGATGCTCCGGTGAAACATATCCAATTTCCGACTGAACTGGTAGTTCGTGATACAACGGCTCCGGCGCGACATTGTTAGGCTGCGGACACGCCATACGGCATACGGTCGGTGGTGAATATTACAAAAAGCATAGCCATTTGGTTAAATATGACTTCCCGAGAAAGTTCAAGCTGCAAAAGGAGGTGATGATTATTTGATTTGAGGTGTAAAGGTAAGTTTCAGTTTCAATTTTCAAGTAAACAATATTAGTGCCTTTCAAGTTAACGAGGAGGAAAGATAATCATGCGTAAAAAGTTATGGATTTTACTTGCCGTGTTGACGGCGCTGGCCTTGATCCTCGCTGCCTGTGGCGGCGGTGCTGAAGAACCGGCTGAAGAACCCGCCGCCGAAGAACCCGCGGCCGAGGAACCTGCGGCTGAGGAACCGGACGCGGCAGGGGAACTGGCGGGCAAGACGGTGAGCGTCTTTGGCGCCTTAGTTGGGGACGATGCGAGCCGCTTTGCGGCGGCGATGAAGCCCTTCGAAGAGCAAACCGGCATCACCGTTGAGTATGAAGGCTCCGGTGACTTTGAGACCTTGATCCTGGTCCGGGCTGAAGGGGGCGATCCACCCGATGTGGCCGCCTTCCCCCAGCCGGGCCTTCTACAAAGCTTTGTCCGTAAGGGTAACATCGTCGACGTCAGCACCTTCCTTGACCCGAATTACTTGTCAAAACAGTATTCCAAGTCCTGGCTAGACATGGCCACCATGGAAGGTCAGATGGCCGGCGTGTGGTACCGGGCCAATGTCAAGAGCCTGGTCTGGTACCCGGTCCCTGAGTTCGAGGAAGCCGGTTACGAGATCCCCGAGACCTGGGATGAGTTGATTGCGCTGTCGGACCAGATGGTGGCCGACGGCAACGTCCCCTGGTGCATCGGCATCGAGAGCAGCGGCGCCACCGGCTGGGTGGCCACCGACTGGATAGAAGACATCCTGCTCCGGACCGCTTCGCCCGAGAAGTACGATCAGTGGACAACGGGGCAACTGCCCTTTAGTTCGCCGGAAGTCAAGCGCGCGGCTGAGATCATGGGTGAAATATGGTTTAACCCGGACTACGTCCTTGGCGGTACGACCTCGATCTTGACCGTACCCTTCGGAGACGCCCCGACGCCGATGTTCGACGATCCACCCGCCTGCTGGATGCATCGCCAGGCCAATTTCATCCCGGCTTTCTTCCCTGAGGGCGTAGCAATCGGCCAGGACGTCAACTACTTCTACCTGCCGCCCATCGATGAAGCTTTCGGCAAGCCAGTGCTCGGCGCGGGTGACATCTTTGCCATGTTCAACGACCGGCCGGAAGTCCGCGCCTTCATGGAATATTTAACTACCGGCGAGTCCACCAAGGCCTGGGTTGAGGCCGGCGGCTTCGTCTCGCCGCACAACGACTCAAGCCTGGACTGGTATCCGACGGATGCTGACCGGGGCTATGCCGAAATCTTGCTGGCGGCCGACACTTTCCGCTTTGATGCTTCCGACCTGATGCCCGGGGCGGTGGGAGCCGGTTCCTTCTGGACCGGCATGGTTGACTACGTCAGTGGGGTCGACCTGGATACGGTTTTGGCCGATATCGACGCCACCTGGCCGGCTGAGGGAGGCGGGGTCGTATCGGGCGGAGAAGGACTGTCGGATGAGGCAGGCGAGATGACTACGCTCGAATTTGAGTCGTACCCGGGTACCACGGTGACCTTATTTGGAGCCGGAGTTGGTGAGCAAGCAGTCACCTTCAATAAAGGTTTTGAAGAATTTGAAGAGATGACCGGCATCAATGTTGAGTACGAAGGCTCTGGTGACTTTGAAACCCTGGTTCTGGTGCGGGCCGAGGGGGGTGACGCTCCAGATCTGGCTGCCTGGCCCCAACCGGGCCTGATGGCCGATATGGCCCGCCGGGGCTATGCGGTCGATTTGGGGACTTTCCTGGACGAAGACTACATGAAGCAGCAATATTCCCAATCCTGGCTCGATCTGGCCACAGTTGATGGGCAGATGGTCGGCGTGTGGCACAATGCTGATCTTAAGAGTATTGTCTGGTATCCAAAGCCTGCGTTTGAGGCGGCCGGCTACCAGATCCCGCAGACCTGGGATGAGCTGATCGCGCTGTCGGACCAGATTGTGGCCGATGGAGGCGTCCCCTGGTGCATCGGCATCGAGAGCAGCGGGGCCACCGGCTGGGTGGCCACCGACTGGATGGAAGACATCATGCTGCGCACCACCAGCCCCGAGAATTATGACAAGTGGGTCGCCGGCGAACTCAAGTTCAACTCGCCGGAAGTCAAGCGCGCGGCCGAGGTTATGGGCGAGATCTGGTTCAACCCGGACTACGTTTTGGGTGGCACCACCGCAATTCTGACCACGCCCTTTGGTGATGCGGCGACGCCGATGTTCGACGATCCGCCCGGATGCTGGCTGCATCGCCAGGCCACCTTTATTCCCAGCTTCTTCCCGGAGGGCAATGAAATTGGCGTGGACTACGACTATTTCTACCTGCCGCCCATCGACCCGGCTTATGGTAAACCGGTGCTGGGTTCTGGCGGGGTCATTAGCATGTTTAACGACCGGCCCGAAGTCCGCGAAGTCGTCAAATGGTTGACCACCGGTGCTTCTACCAGGGTCGAGGTTGAAAGCGGTCTTATCATTGCCCCGCAAAGTGACGCCAGCTTGGATTGGTATCCAACGGACGCCGCACGGGGTTATGCCGAGATTATTCAGGGCGCCGACACGTTCCGCTTTGATGGTTCTGACCTGATGCCCGGTGCCGTGGGGGCCGGTTCCTTTTGGACCGGCATGGTTGACTACATCAGTGGGGAAGACCTGGACAGTGTCATGGAAACAATCGATGCCAGTTGGCCCCAAGAGTAGGGAGCACGTGTAGCAGGTAACGAGTGAAGTAGGGCAGCCGCTCAGCGGTCGCCCTACTTCCTGACCATATAGTGAAGAGTCTCAGTAGATAGAAATTTAGGGAGCCAACCCGCCTACGGCCCGAGGGTGTGCCTCACATTATGCCCTTTTGGTCCTCCTCAAAAATTGGATTTACTGAGTCTGATAGAACCATATAAGGAGGAACGTACATGCAACGCGCGCAAGATTTAGCGGAGCGACCGACGAGAACGATCGACCTTATTTACTACACGACAGGGCGTGTGCTCATATCGCTGCTCGTGCCGGTCGGAACATTTTTGGTGATGTGGCAGGTTTTTATCTTCCTGCGAGACGGTAATGCCTCCAAACCGGTCATTGCGATTGTGGCCATTATTTGGGGTGTTGGCGGGGTGGCCCTGTTATTTTTTCTCTCAAATTGGCTGGTCGAGCAGTTCCCCATTAAGTGGACGGCAGTCATGCTGCCGTATGTCTTTGTCGGGCCGGCGCTAGCTATCTTAACCTGGTACCTGGCGGCGCCCACGGTTAGAAGTGTATACCTCAGTTTCTTCAACGCCCAGTCAACCGAATTTGTGGGGCTCGACAACTACGTTTTTGCCTTTACGGACAAGGCT
The DNA here is from genome assembly GCA_041576335.1 of Anaerolineae bacterium. Classification (GTDB taxonomy): domain Bacteria; phylum Chloroflexota; class Anaerolineae; order 4572-78; family J111; genus JANQQF01. The sequence continues at coordinate 3,923 of JBFGLD010000467.1, forward strand.
ATGTTGGAGTCCTTCCGGAATAATCTGCTGTGGCTGATATTTGGAACCGGTTTTAGTGTTGGGCTTGGCTTGCTCATAGCGATCCTGGCCGACCGCTCCAGGTATGAAAGTTTTGCCAAGTCGCTCATTTTCTTGCCGATGGCTATTTCTTTCGTTGGGGCCGGGGTGATTTGGCGCTTCATCTATTTCTTTAAGCCGGCTGGACAAGAGCAGATCGGCTTGCTCAACGCCATTGTGACTGCCTTTGGAGGGGACCCGGTCGGTTGGCTCACAATACGGCCATGGAACAATTTCCTACTAATCATCATTTTGGTCTGGTTACAAACCGGTTTTTCCATGGTGTTGCTGTCGGCTGCGCTGAAAGGGGTGCCCGAAGAACTGCTGGAAGCGGCCAGAATTGATGGGGCTTCTGAAGTACAAATCTTCTTTAGGGTCATCATCCCCTATATCCAGGGTACGATCATCACGGTTGCGACTACAACCCTGATCGCCACCTTGAAAATATTCGACATCGTCTTCGTGATGACCAACGGTCTCTTTGGCACCGAGGTGATGGCCAGTCAACAGTACAAACAAATGTTTAAATTTCAGCATTTTGGGCGCGGCTCGGCAGTGGCTATCGTGTTGCTCATCGCGGTCATACCGGTCATGATTTACAATCTGCGCCAGTTCCGAGAAAGGCAGGCATTCTAAATGACCGTTAAACGGCAGAAACTCGTATCGGATGTTGTTGTGAATGGGGCTCTACTCCTCATTGTTCTCGCCTGGACCGTACCGACGTTTGGGCTGCTGGTCTCTTCTTTTCGTACTCGAGATGACGTGTCGACCACCGGCTGGTGGACTACGCTGAAGAATCCTAATTTCACCTTAGAAAACTACCAACAAGTTCTGACCGGCAAGGAATTCAAATTTACGTCAGGGGGCAGGGAAGGCGTTGAGAAAGGTGATGATTTGAGCAAGGCCTTTTTAAATAGCTTGACGGTTACCGTACCGGCGACAGTGATCCCCATTTTGATTGCCGCCTTTGCCGCTTATGGTTTTGCCTGGATGAAATTTCCCGGTCGCAAGATATTCTTTGTCCTGGTGGTCGGATTGCTGGTAGTGCCCCTGCAGATTGCCCTGATCCCGATATTGCGCGACTACACCAAACTGGATCTAAATGGGACCTTCCTGGCGATCTGGTTAGCCCATACCGGGTTCGGTTTACCGTTGGCCACCTATCTGTTGTTTAATTACATCAGCACCTTACCGAGGGATATCATCGAGTCGGCCTTTATCGACGGCGCCTCTCACTTTACTATCTTCGTTCGTCTGATCCTGCCGCTGTCAGCACCGGCCCTGGCCGCTTTTGCCATCTTCCAATTCCTGTGGGTTTGGAATGATCTACTGGTGGCGTTGGTCTTCATCGGCAGTAAGCCAGAGGTGGCCGTGCTGAC
>JBFGLD010000468.1:0-5357 GCA_041576335.1 Anaerolineae bacterium
GCTTCAATGGGCTGACCAGGTCTTCCTCTAATATACCTGATCTGGCTGCGTGGAATCATTAACGGCTCGTCATCGATTATCAGGAAAATGTTAAACGCATCCTGGGTAACAAACTCGCCTTCCATCAACTTTCCATCCAAAAAATGGATGACCACCTGTCCTTTTAAGGTCATTAAGGATAACTTGTTAGCGTAATGTAGATCATTATTATCAGACATTGTGACACCTCTCCGCGAAACGGCGACTACCAGCCGCAGCTACTTTTTCGAACACCGTTCGCTTTATTCTATTGCACCTTACTAGGAAGGTCAAGCAGGAAATCGGTCACGGGCGCGTCCCAAGTTTTAGGTGAAATAGTTGACAGCCACTTCTAAGCAGTATTCTGACAGGCGCATCGCTAGTCAGCACGGCTCATTTCAGACGATAATCGGATGATAAGGGCCTGTCACCTAATATTAGGAACAGCCCCATCGGTCAGGCTGAATCCTGAGGAGTTGTGCTGAAAAATGTGGTCAACAACGGTGATGGCACTCTTAACGCAATCCGGAATACCAATACCACGAAAGGCGCTTCCGGCCAAATATAAACCCGGAAACTTAGCCGCCAGTGCTTCCATTTCAGCCACGCGATCCAGATGACCGACATCGTACTGCGGTGTGCCTCTTGGCCAGCGATACACACGCCGGAAAATAGGCTCTGCTGTGAGCTTCATAATGTCGGCAATTTCGGAGCGGGCCAAGGACACCAACTCCTCATCCGGCAGCGCAACCAAATGCCCATGGCCATCCCCGCCCACAAAAATGCGCAATAGGACCTTATCATCCGGAGCCCGATGATCGAATTTAGTCGAGGACCAGGTACAGGCCAAAATATCCCGCTGTTCCGTTTTAGGAATTACAAAACCGAAGCCGTTTAGATCGTGCTGCGGCACCACATCGGCCCGCCGATAGCCCAGCGAGATCGTTGCGCTGGAAACATACCGCACATTGTCAAGCATTGCCGCTAAGCTTGGTTCCAGCGGCTCCAGCAGTCCGGCGGCAGTAAAAGCAGGTACGGTCAAGACGACGGCATCAGTCATCAGAGAGGGCTTGTTTGGCGAATCGAGCTGCACTTCGAATCCGGGCGAACGATGGCGCAGGCCGGTTACGCCACACTCCAGTCGCAAGTCACCTTCAAGGTGCCTAACCAACCCCTGTACCAACTCGATCATTCCCCCGCGCAGGCTGGTAAACATAGCCGGCGATTGGGTTTGATTGTTACCGGCCGCGCGCCGCTTTCGTTTAGCAATTTGCATGGCTTTAATCAAACTGCCATACTTTTGCTCCATCTCCACAAACATCGGAAAAGTGCTTTGGATGCTCAGCCGATCTGGGTCGGCCACATAAATACCCGCCATAATCGGATCGGCAAATTTATTAACCGCTTCCTGGCCTAACCGGCGGCGGATGAAGCTGCCCAAACTTTCGTCTCTTTGCTCTTTACGCGGAGGAATAAACAGATCGAGCCCCATCCGCAGTTTACCCCACGGTGAGATCAGCGGCGAAAATGCAAAGGGAAGAAACTCGGTAGGTACGGTCAAGCGCATACCGCCGGGAAACGGAACCAGATCGCCCTGATTAAGCACAAAAATATTACGGCGCTCGTCGTTGGTCGGTATCAAGCGATTTGCCAGCCCCAGCTCGCGACACAACTGCGTCGCCCACGGCTTCTGGGTAATAAAGGAGTCGGGTCCACCTTCGACCACAAAATCGTCCTCGCTGACCTCGGTAACAATTTTGCCACCAAAACGCGACGAGCTTTCCAGAAGCGTATAGTCGATAGCCGGGCCAAGTTCCTGGCTGCGATTAAGTTTTTGTAGATAAAAGGCGGTGGTCAAGCCGGTAATACCACCGCCAATAATAGTGACGTGAGGCATGTTTCGTTAGATTAGAGTCTGGCAGCTAAGTGACTGTTGGCAAACACAAGCTCTTGACGCAGAACGCCTGACTAATACTCAAGGGGGCAGAGAGCAAAGCGTTCGGCGCCGGGGTTTAGCCTGCCCTGCAGCGCTTCGCGCTTTCAGCCTGATGGCGCCTGTGCCCTTTGGGTATCCGACTCAGGCCTTTGCGGCGATGTTTTGGTCAGGATTTACGGTTGCTCTCTCGATAAGAGCATCAGCCACCGCTTCGACAAACAGCGGCGTGCTGTTCATCGACTCTATGCGCTCCAATTGAATTGCGAGTTTATCCGCGATTTGTTTTGTTTCAATATCGATATCGTATAATATTTCTACGTGGTCGCAAACAAAACCGATAGGGGCTACAAGCACGTGCTTGTAGCCGGCCTTGGCTAAACCGACCACAACGTCTTCAATCTGCGGCCCAAGCCAGGGCTCGCCCGTTTCGGCCGCGCTTTGGTAAGAGAACATCCAATCGACCTTGCCCAGGCGCTCGGCCACAATCCTTGCATTGTCTTTAAGTTGGTCGTCGTAGGGATCGCCCATTTTTAGCAGGCGTTCAGGTAGACTATGGGCTGTAAACACAATTTTGACCGAGCTGCGCACGTCCGGCGAAAACTTTTCCAGCCCGGCTCGCACGTGGTTCACGACCGCCTGCAAAAACTTGGGCTGCTGATACCAGGACTCGACAAGCGAAAATTTGATGTTACTGCCCAGCACATCCTGAGCGTCGTTGACTTTAGCCCAATATTTGCCAATGCTCATTTTGGAGTAGTGGGGCGCCATCACAATCGCCACGGCTTCTTCAATCCCTTGAATATACATTTGGCCGACGACATCCTTAATCCAAGGAGACCAGTGACGCATGCCAACGTAGACGGGCCAGTCGTAACCACGCTGCTTGAGAAGCTCACCCGTTTTTTTGGCCTGTTCGTAAGTCAGGGCCGTTAGAGGCGATTTCCCTCCAATTAGTGAGTAACGGTGCCTGAACTCGGCAACAAACTCCTCTGACATCGGGCGGCCACCCCGAATATCCGATAGGTAACACTCCATCCCATCAACCGACTCGGGGGAGCCGTAGGCCATCATCAACACTGCTTTTTTGGTCATTTCATATTATTCCTTTGAGTACTCGTGGACAAAATCAACCAGGGCTGCGACGTTCTCTACCGGTGTATGCTGCAAAATACCGTGACCCAAATTAAAAATATGCCCTGGTTTTTTATGAACACTATCCAAAATGCGGGTTACTTGCTTTTTGATTTCGGGGAGGGGAGCCATTAACACGACGGGGTCGAGGTTACCCTGAACGGCGACGTCATCACCCAATTGCGCCCAGCCCGTGGCCAGATCGATCCGCCAGTCCACTCCGACGACATCGGCCCCCGCTTCCCTGAGCAGCGGCAGCATACCTGAGGTGCCGGTTCCAAAATGGATCAGCGGAGGTTGGCCCTCACTTTTGGCAATATCAATGGCCCGCTTCGAGTATGGCAGCACGTATTCTTGGTAGTCACTTGGGCTGAGGGCCCCGATCCAACTGTCGAACAACTGCAAAACTTGTGCGCCGGCCGCTGCCTGAGCGCGGAGATAATCTCCAATGACCACCGCTAATTTCTCCATTAACGTGTGCCATACTCTGGGCTGTTGATACATCAAGCTTTTGGTGGTTAAATAATGGCGCGATGATCCACCCTCGATGGCATAACTGGCCAGCGTGAACGGCGCACCGGAGAAACCGATTAGCGGCACCCGACCGCCTAATTCAACTTTAACCTGTTTGAGCGCCTGTAGAGTAAAGCCAAGCGTCTCTTCGGCAGGGCGAACTCGCAGCGCCTCGACGTCGGCGCCCGTGCGAATCGGATTATGGATGACCGGGCCATCGCCTTTGACAAACTCAAGCTGTAATCCCATACCTTCGAGGACGGTCAGAATGTCGGCAAAGATTATGGCCGCATCCAGGTCGAAGGCCTTGATCGGCTGGAGCGTGACCTCGGTCGCTAAGTCCGGCGTTTTGATGATATCCAAAATCGTGTATCGCTGGCGCAGCGCTCGATATTCGGCCATATAGCGACCGGCCTGGCGCATTAGCCAGACGGGTGTCGCATCAACGGCTTCTCGACGACAGGCACGCAGCAATCTCGTCGCTTGAGACATTCAGTTCCTCGGTGGCCATGTGAAAAAATTAACGCTAGGTATTATAGCCACAATTTATGGAAGGGCAACAGCTCGACCTCCTGCCTAAAAAGCTCGGCCACCGTCTTCGACAAACGATTAGCCAAACATCTCGGTAAGACCATTAATTCGTACAGAATCTGCGAATTTTTAGCGAGGTATCGTTTTTTTCTGCTAAATCCTGCTGCCTGTAGGATTTCCGACATACAGAAGCCGCAAGACGTGCATTAATACTCATAAATAACCAATTAGATTGGTCGATTTTTAAAACTTTAATTAGGAGCGAACGGACCTGGGGCACGGTCCGCGAGGACTACAGCGATTGCGGCACGGCCTGGGATTTCTTCCCCCACGACCATGCCCGCAGCAAAGTTTACCGCTGGTATGAAGACCGGCCTGGGCGCCAGCCATCGAACCGGCTGGACCGGCCTGGTAGCAAAATTAATTCAGCAATCAGACGAGCAAGCCTGATGCCAACCTGTCAGGTATGTGGTCAACCGGCTACAGCCGAGGCTCTGTCCGAAAGCGGCCGGCTCGAGCCGGCCGTGATTACCTGACTCGAGACAAATAATCCGCACTGGCGGCGAGATGATGTAGCATGTCCGGGCTGTACACAACAAGCGTTACGGCAAATTATATTGGCTAAGGGCGACGCGGCCTTACATCGTACTATTCAAAATTTCTGGCCGCTCGATGCTGAAGCCGCCTTTGGCGCAATCCCGACCCCACTGCGGATGCATGCCGACCCTCGCTATACCGGCCAGGGGGTTACCATCGCTATGATGGACACCGGCTTCGGCCCCCCTCCCGATTTGGTGCAGCCGACCAATCTGCATAAGATACCGGATGGGTTTATTGGGTTTAATAGTTTGTTGACTATATAATGAGGCCCCGACAGGTGCCCGAAAAATTCTTAGAATTCACAGGAAGGTATCTATGTTCGATTTTTCAAATCAAGTTGTGATTGTTACCGGCGGCACCGGAAATTTAGGCAGCGCCGTTGTCCGGGCCTTTCAGTCCGCCGGCGCCAAACTGGTGATTCCTGACCGCGCCCCGGACCGGGCGCAGCAACGTTTGCCGGACCTGGCAGATTCGCCCGGCCATTATCTGGTGGGTTCGATGGATGCCACCCAGGCAGAGGCTATGGAAACGCTGGTACGCGACATCGTTCGGCTGCGTTAACTTAGGAGGTAAAAGATTTATGAACCACATTACCCAACTCTATCCCTTATCCGGCCACGAGCGACCC
>JBFGLD010000469.1:0-5356 GCA_041576335.1 Anaerolineae bacterium
AAGTGTGAACAGTCTTTTCGGCCTTATCAAGCCGGCGTTGAAGCGTGTCAAATCGCTCCAATAATTCTAAGTAGCGCGTTCGCGGGACAACCCCCATCATCCGCCACCATTCTTCTAATTGGCCTTCAAGCGCGTCAGGTCGAAGCTTTGTGCCTGAAGGTACCGCCGCCGGCATAAACTTTGTCATCCACTGCATCAAATCTTCCGTACTAGAAGATATTTCGGACAGAGAACGAAGCGCGTCCTGCGCTTCCTGGGTACCGCGCATTGCCTGCGCCATCAGCGTGAACCAGGCTTCGAGTGCTTTCGGATTTAAATTCATGTCTCTTTTTCTCACCATCGATATTCTAATAGTTTTTGACTCTCAATTTCGGCCGCCGCATTCCACAAGTTTTTTTACATTTCAGTGAGTCCCCCCAGCAACCGGGATTTTAGTTGGCCTCCAACCGATATGCTTATGAAATTTCATCAGTCTATACTCGGATCCCCCGACCGTATTTGTCTCGGTACAGTTGAATGGAGCGTTGAATCGCGTCTTTGGCCACTTGAGCCTTTTCCCAGCCCATTGATTTAACCCGAGCACCCTCAAGATCCTTATATACCTCAAAAAAATGGGCTACTTCTTTCAAAAAGTGCTGCGGAATATCGTCTATATCCAAATAATCGCTAAACAAGGGATCGCGGGCCGGGACGCACAATACCTTGTCGTCAGACTTGCCCTTATCTTCCATAGTGAAGAGACCAATCGGGCGAGCTTCGATCACGCATCCGGGAAATGTTGGCTCTGTCACCATGACCAGCGCATCCAGCGGATCGCCGTCATCATAAAACGTGCGGGGAATTAGGCCATAGTCACCGGGGTAATGCAGCGAGGAGAATAGGACGCGGTCGAGTTTTACGACACCTATCTCTTTGCTATATTCGTACTTATTGCGTGACCCTTTCGGAATTTCTACAATGACATAAATTATCTCCGGTGTATCAGGCCCAGAGTCGAGTTGGTGCCACAAGTTGACCATAGTTAACCTCTATATGATGGCTTGATCGGTCTAAGACTGCTCGAGTGTAACGACGTCATTAATAGTTTAGCCGCGCAAGATATGTCTTTTGGGCTGCACTGCGCGCATCTTGCAGCGTAAGAATGCTCTGCTCGGCCAAAAGCGAGACAAGTTTAAGATAGATCTCGCCGGTCAATATGGCATCGCCCAAGGAGGTATGCCGTCCGATAATATTGACCCCTAAACGTTGGGCTATTGTTTCTAAACTGTGGTCCTTTTGATTAGGGTATAATACCGCCGACAGTAGTAGTGTATCCAAGACCGGATTGGTAAACTTAATCCCGGTCTTAGATTCCTTGATCTGCAATAAGCGCATATCGAAGGCAGCGTTATGCCCAACCAGAACAGTGCCTTCCGTAAAGCGATAGAACAGAGGCAGCACTTGTTCGATGGTGGGTTGACCGGCTAGCATCTCCCTTGATATACCATGAATCTCGGTCGATGCAAACGAGAGAGGTCGTTTAGGGTCGACCAACTGGTCAAAGATATCTTGTCGTAATAACCGGCCATTCACGACTCGAACCGCACTAATCGAAATAATTTCATCGCCCTCGGACGGGTTTAATCCGGTTGTTTCGGTGTCAAAAACAGTGTACGTCAGCTCCGACAGAGGACGTTGATCCATTTCCGGCGTTTGACCCGCCTGATGAAATAGGTCAAAATCGTAATACTCAGGACGGCTGCTTTGGACGATTTGTACACTGCGGATCGGCTTGGCCTGCGTCGTCGGCAGCAGCAAACGAAAATAAGCGATATTTATCGTTTTATCTGCCTGACACCAAACCTCCCCGCCATGTCGCTCGGCCACTTCCCTCAGAGTGAGTACTGAACCACCGCCATCTGTCGTCAGTGATTGATTTTGCCACGACCACAGCGTATCCATATCGACTTTGCCGTTGTCCCACACCAGGTCAAACGCTGCTAATTGGCCGGTTTGTTTGAGCCGAAGCTTGACTTCGGCGACACCAAAATCAACCTTTAATCGACGCATAATGTATGTGGCTGCTTGCACGATCGAATAACTATCAACCCTTAACCATAGATTTTCCTCAGGTTCAGCGACAGCGGTGCTAACCTCGAGTTTATCTTCAAACCGGCGTTGAATAGCCCACAGCAAATCACTACCCAGCATCTCCTCCAGTTGCCAGTCGGCTCTCAAATCGGTATCATATTCGGCTGTAATTTGGTTTAACCGGGCGCTGAGAGTTAAGGCTTCATCGAAGATTACTTTGCGTAATTGGCCAACTTTGGCGGCATCCATTTGCGGAAATTGCTCGATAGTTTCTATAGCGCTGCGGATGTTAGCCAATGACGAACGCACCCCCTCGGTCAGCGCTTGTAGAAGGATATCCCGTCGCCGGCTACTTTGGCTTTGCTGGGTCACATCCTCTAATGTGAGGACAAAACCATTAATCCCGTGCTGTTGGGCTGGGATCGGGGCAACGCGGGTGCGAATAAGTTGGCCGTTGGTCGCCGTTGTAACAAACTGGGAAACAAGCGGCGATCTCTGCTTCTCCCGGCGATAGGCCAGATCTTCCAGGGCCTGGGTAATAGCATTGCGATCGATCAGGCCAAAAATAGACCGTCCCAGTCCGACAAAACCGCCAATTTTGTCTCCCCAAAAACCACCCGGCAGTTGGCTCAACAGCTGTTTGGCCCGATTGTTGTAGAGAAGAATTTGCCCCTCGATGTTACAGACCAGTACACCTTCGGTCAGTTCCGACATTAGTGCGGCCAGTCTATTCTTTTCTTCCTCCAGGTCGGCCCTGGCCTGTTGAATTTGAGTCGCCTGATTGTCCAATGCGTCCTGGAAACGGCCGGCGAAAATGTTAATGGTTTCGGCCAGTTTCTTAACGTCGGTGGGTCCGGCAACGGAGACCCGATGGGCCGGATTAGCGCGGATAATAACCTTAGTTTCTTCGGTTATTTGTCTAACCCCATGGGTGTACCCCTGAATCAAAAAGTTGAGCGTATAGCCCACCCCCACAAGCAGCAAGGCTAGCAACCCGACAAGATAAATTACCCAATCGCTGTTATTTAACCAAGGGTAAACGAACCAGGCCAACGCAAACCCGATCAAAAATGTAAATACACCGACGAGTATTGGCAACCATCCAAACCGGGGGGGTCTCATTCTTCACCTAAAACACGTTTTACTTCAGCCATGAGTTCTTTCGTAGAGAAGGGTTTAATCACGTAAGAATTCGCGCCCAAGGCGAGCCCCTTGGTTACTTCCACCTCACGACCTTTTGCCGTAAGCATAATAATTTTAACATCCTGCCATTCGGGATTTTCGCGTACGCGGCGGCAAACCTCGAAACCGTTAATTTGAGGCATCATCACATCGAGCAGAATCAAATCCGGTTCAAACGTGGCGACTCGCTCCAAAGCCTCCTTGCCATTGTGAGCCACGCGAAATTCGTAACCGGCTTGCCTGATTAGAAATTCCAATGAAATGACAATATTTGCTTCGTCATCAACAATTAATATTTTCTTGGTCATTGTCCCGATGCCCCATTGCCCGGATGATAATTCAAGTTTCGTTATTGATCGAGTTTGGGAAAGCCGCACCGATCATCAGGCCGCCAAGTGCGCCATACATAAGCCCAACCAGAATTCCGATCGTGGTTAACTGCAAGTCCCCGCCCAAAGCAACGGCACCCAGCAAAAAGCCTGCCAGCGCGCCACACAACCCAATTACGAGGCCACCCAAGCGAACACCGCCATACCAACCAACAATTGCACCTCCAAGGGCCCACAGAATTACGATCGGTGTAACAAAACTGAACAAGCTTCCCAAATCAAATGTAGGTGTATCAAAGATTTTACTTGTCACATAGGGAAAAATTGTCAATGTCAAACTGAAACCGCCCGCTATTCCAATCATAATCCCTAGGAGGACTCGCAGAACACCTCTTTTCATAATAATTATATACCCCAAAAATATTAGGTCGGGTTTGTTTCATCCGGCAGTTTGACCTGGGCCAAGGCAGCCAACGGTCCATTGGCCCCTGTTGTCTCACCCTCTACCACACCGTGCGACTCGAGGGGTAGCGTAAAGCAAAACGTTGCCCCGTTTCTCGGCTCGCTTTCAGCCCAAAGTTTACCGCCAAAGTGCGTAATAATTTGATGACAGATTGGCAGGCCTAAACCGGTACCTTGAGGTTTTTCGGTCAAGGTATTACCAACCTGGCGAAATTTCTCGAAAATGATGTTGATATGTTCGGGGCGGATACCCAGACCATTATCACTCACTTCAACTTGAAGCACGTCCGGCTTGGCTTGTAGGCTAACCTTCACCCAGCCGGCCTGGCTATCACAGAATTTAATAGCGTTCGACAGCAAGTTGAGCATGACCTGCATCATCCGGTCGCAATCGGCAACGATCAAAGGCATACTATCGGGTAGAACCACCTCGAGCTGGATATTTTTCTCCTGGAATAGTTGGGCCGTGGTGCTGAGCGCCTCCTCAATTATTTCCTTTAAATTGACTTCAGACAGAGACCATTCCATATTACCCGACTCGATTTTAGATAAATCTAAAACATTGTTGATCAGACGGGATAATCTCTCGCTTTCTTTGAGAATGATGCTGACGAATTGGTTCCGTTGAACGATGTCTATTTCGGGATTGTCATACAGGATTTCCGAAAAGGCGCGAATAGAGGTTAAGGGGGTCCGCAATTCGTGGGTAACCGTCGACATAAAATCATCTTTTAACCGATCCAATTCTTTGAGCTGTTCATTAGCTGCTCGCAGCTCTGCCGTTGCGGCTTCCAGTTCACGTGATTTCTCCTCAAGCTGGTGACTATAAGCAATAACCTGTGACGTTTCATCAAGGATGTGCATGACCTCTTCCATACTAAGCGGCTCCTCTTTGACCACTGAAGCGACCATGACCCGGGCCGAGGCAGCGCCGATAGCTCCGGCCAATTGTTTTTCTACAAAATCAACCATGCCCGCATCAGCCTGGGGTTGCTGCGACCAGTTCAAGCGGTGTTGTCGTGCATACTGGGCCAAGGCTGCCTCCGCTCGATGAGGTTCTAAAAAGCGTCCTAGCAGCGAGCGTAGGCTGTCGACCGAGGCACTACCACGCCAGAAAAGCGTCGTCCGGTCACCTTCACTCGAATGTTTGAAGATATCCACAAAGAGCGTTGCCTGGCTGTGCTCGATCACACTTTGCCGGGTCAACAGCGAAACCACCACATATCCGCCCACATTGACCAACATGCTCCACAACATCGCATGCGAAATCGGGTCAAGGCCCTTCAAGCCAAACAATTCATACGGCCTAAGTA
>JBFGLD010000470.1:0-5355 GCA_041576335.1 Anaerolineae bacterium
CTGGTAGCCGTCGGAATGGTCAATGCGGTCGGGGTTGTGGTCGGCGTATGGGTAGGTGTAGAGACATAGACCATGACCCGGGTGGGGGCAGGCGTTGGCACCGGCGTAAGTGTTGGCTCCGGCAGCAGGAGTGAGGTAGGGAGCGAGCCGCCTTGCCGGCGAAACGATTCGGATGCGCTTCCTTGGCCACTTATTGAAATCCATAAAGCCGAAAAGGTCGCCAAATTAGCACATATCAACAGAAAGATAAATATCCAGGCAAATGGCGACGGATATCTATACTTTGAACCTTTCCAATGCCGGGCAGGCGATATCTTTTTGCTCATGGCATAATAAAGGGCCTAGCCACGCGACGGCACCAATTGCCGGGCTCATCAGGCTGATGGCAAATCGCCAGAATCGTTGTAATATATTTACATAAAGTTATGCGCCCTGTCAAGTATGAGGGCCACTTGTTGTGGCCTGTCAATCCCGGCAAGAAACGAATGACTAAAGCGGCAGGCAGTGGTGCAGTCGGGGTGGCTCAGTCGCAACACGAACACAGCCTGTCTAAGGGGACATATAGCATAATTTCAAACTCGGGCTTATAATCATAAGCAGCCACACCGTTGGTCGTAGTGCGAACACTTTCCGAGAACGCCACAAGATACATGAGAAGGTGAAGTGAACGATGTCACAAGCTGTCATGATCGATGCCCTACGTACCCCAGTCGGTACATTTGCCGGGAAGTTGGGCCAGGTTCGTCCCGACGATTTGGCCGCCCTCGTTCTCAAAGCGTTGGTCGAGCGAACCGGCCTGGATCCGGCCGAAATCGAAGAGGTCATTTTGGGCTGTACCAATCAGGCGGGTGAAGACAATCGCAACGTAGCTCGCATGGCCCTGCTGCTGGCCGGATTTCCCAACCGGGTGGCCGGTATCACTGTCAACCGGCTGTGCGCCTCAGGGCTGGATGCGATCATTCAGGCTCACCGGGCCATTACCGTGGGCGAAGGCGAGCTGTTGATTGCCGGCGGGGTGGAAAGCATGACCCGGGCGCCGTTTGTTTTGAGCAAAGCTCAACAAGCCTTCGATCGCAGCGCCCAAATCTTCGATTCCAGCATTGGCTGGCGTTTCCCCAATCCTAAAATGGAAGCCATGTTCCCCCTGGAGTCGATGGGCGAGACGGCCGAGAATATCTTCGAGCAAACTCCCATCAGCCGCGAGCGCCAGGATGCCTTTGCCCTTGAGAGTCAACGCCGGGCCGTGGCCGCGATCAATGCCGGCCGCTTCAGGGACGAAATTGTGGCGGTGTCTGTTCCGCAGCGCAAGGGTGAGCCGCTTGTGGTCGATACGGACGAGCACCCCCGCATGCAGGGGGTCGACGGCAAGTACGAACTGACCACTAGCGCCAAAATCCTGGCTAAATTGCGACCGGCCTTTCGCAGCGGCGGCACCGTTACCGCGGGCAATGCCTCCGGCATCAACGACGGCGCAGCGGCGATCCTGTTGACTTCCGCCGTCAAAGCGGACGCGCTGGGTCTGAAACCGATGGCCCGCATCATCGCCTCGGCCGCTGTGGGGGTAGATCCCCGTACGATGGGACTCGGCCCCATTCCGGCCACGCGCAAGGCGTTGGCACGGGCCGGGCTAACCGTCGAAGATTTGGACCTCATCGAATTAAATGAAGCGTTTGCGGTTCAGGCCCTGGCCGTGATGGATGAACTGGGCCTGCCGCTCGAGCGGACCAATGTCAACGGCGGCGCGATTGCGTTGGGCCATCCATTGGGCTGCACCGGCGCACGCCTGATGACCACCATGCTGCACGAAATGAAGCGCCGTCACCGGGCCGGAACTGCTACCTCGCCCTATGGCCTGGTAACGATGTGTGTGGGGGTCGGGCAAGGTGTTGCCACTATCGTCGAATGGATAGGAGCGTGACATATGGCTGATTTTCAGACCATTCTGTATCAAGTTAGCAAGGGGGTCTCGACCATCACCCTGAACCGGCCCGATCGCCTGAATGCTTTTACCAACGAGATGATTGCCGAGATGTCCCAAGCCCTAAAAAATGCGGCCCGAGACAGCGCGGTGCGGGCCATCGTGGTGACCGGCGCGGGAAGAGCTTTTTGTGCCGGGCAAGATCTGGATAGCTTTAGGGGGGGCATCGCCGAGAACCAACTGTATGATCACTTGGTAAACCACTATCAGCCGCTGATGAAGCTGTTTCATACCATCGAAAAACCCATCCTGGCAGCTATCAACGGCGCTGCGGCCGGCGCCGGTGCATCGCTGGCCCTGGTGTGCGATTTAAAAGTGATGGCCAACAAGGCCTACATCATGCAAGCGTTTCATAACATCGGGTTGGTTCCGGATAACGGCTCAACCTGGTTTTTGGTGAGGCAGGTCGGATACAGCCGCGCCTTTGAGTTGGCCGTTGAAGCTGAGCGCATCTCGGCCGCACGCTGCCTGGAGTTGGGCCTGGTTAATCGGCTGGTCGAGCCTGATGCCTTAATGGTCGAAGCGAGGCAGTGGGCCGAACAGCTCGCCCAGGGGCCGACCCTGGCTATCGGCCTGACCAAACGAGCAATGAACCGGGCTATGAATTGTACGCTCATGGAAGCTATCGAGTACGAAGCGCACCTCCAGCAGTTGGCCGCAGAAAGCGAAGACTTTGTTGAGGGAACCCAGGCGTTTAGAGAGAAGCGGCCCCCGGTCTTTAAGGGTAGGTAGATCTTGCTCATTTACAAAAATTACGACAAGGCGGCACTGGACCTGCAGTACAACAACCGGGCCCAGGTGTCCGATTTCGAGCAGATTGTGCAAGGCTGGCAGGAGCGGAGTGAAGCGATCCGGCAGCAGGCGCCGCTCCACGAGGGGCTGGCGTACGGTTCACACCCGCGCGAATACGTGGACATTTTCCCCGGCGGTCAATCGGGCTCGGCGGTTCAACTATTTTTTCACGGGGGGTACTGGCAGTCCATGGAGACGCGGGTTTTTCACTTTATCGCGGCCGGCTTTACCAGACACAATATCACTACGGTTTTTGTCAATTATCCCCTGGCACCGGCGGCGATGATGGATGAGATCGTAGACGCCTGCCGCCGGGCCATGGTTTGGCTCTACGACCACGTTGGCGCGTACGGAGGTGATCCCGACAAGATTTACATCTCGGGCCACTCTGCCGGCGGGCACTTGGTGGCTATGCTAATGGCCACCGTGTGGCCTGCGCTGTCTGAAAGGCTGCCCGGCGATTTGATTAAAGGTGGCTGCGCCATCAGCGGCTTGTTCGATCTGGTTCCAATCCAACTGAGCTATGTTAATGACAATATCGGTATGGATCAAGTTACAGCCAAACGTAACAGCCCGATCTTGATGTCGCCCGCTACGGGCAGGCCGCTCATCGTGGCGGTAGGGGGGCTGGAAACGGATGAATACCATGCCCAAAGCCATGAATTTGCCGCCGCGTGGTCAGACACAGGGCCGGCCGTTACCGAATTGACGGCAGCCGGTTGCAACCATTTTACCGTGCTCGAGCCGCTAATCGACGGCGGGGCTGAGCTTAACCGGGCTGTCCTGGCCCAAATGGGGCTTTTGAAGGGCACCGCTTAACAAGGCAGCAAGATATGGATGCATTCGAGCAGAAAGTGCGCTGGTACGTTTACGATTACTTCGTCAAACAGGCGCGGCCGCCCACAATAGCTGAAACCTCGGCCGGTTTGAGTGTGCCGTTGGAGCGGGTTCAATTGGCTTACCGGCATTTACATCAGCAGCATGCTTTCTTTCTGGAACCGGGACGCGATGAGATCCGGATGGCAAATCCGCTGTCGGCGGTCCCGACTCAGTTTCTGGTGCATGCCGGCGGACGTTCATATTGGGCAAATTGTGCCTGGGATGCTCTCTCAATCCCGGCCATGCTGCGGCTTGACGCCACAATCGAGGCCGTTTGCGCCGATTGTCAAGAACCGCTGGTCCTTACCGTGGCCGCTGATCAGGTGCAGGGCCGCTCGGAAATCATCCATTTCGCCCTGCCTCTGCGGCAATGGTACGAGGATCTCATTTTTACCTGAGCTACCATCTTACTCTTCCGGTCGGAAGAGCACCTGGATAAATGGTGTACGCAGAAGAATATAGCTCGCGGTGAGGTGCTCACCCTCGAGCAAACATGGGCCTTAGCCAAGGCCTGGTACAGCGACCGGCTGAACCCGGATTATGCCGGCAGAACCGTTGAGGAGGCGCAGCAAATTTTTTCAAAGCTGGGGCTCACGTCATCTTTTTGGTACCTTAAATAACCCGGGAGTGTTTGAATACCTGGGAATTTCTCTAAGAATTATGAGTGGTTTGGTAGTGAACTAGAATCCTGACGCCACCAACACCTGCACTGTCTCATTAGCCACGCGTGGCAAGTTGAACGGCGCGCTCACACCCATTACCGGTCCGTTCTGCCCCTGCGTCACGGTCCAGCGGAAGGGTCCGGTGCCAAAATCTTTGGTCGCAACCCACCAAATCTGGAGTCCCTGTCCGTTCAAGGCACCGTGCCAGCCTTCGACGTTGTGCCAACCGCCGGAGCTATCCTGCCATTGAACGGTTGCCCACGCCCCGGCCGGATTGACCCGCGACTGCAGCAGGATGTGAGCCCCGATAAGCGTGTCATCATCGTCATCGTCGGCCGGAGATGGCGTGGGGAAGCTGCGC
Source organism: Anaerolineae bacterium (assembly GCA_041576335.1). GTDB lineage: Bacteria > Chloroflexota > Anaerolineae > 4572-78 > J111 > JANQQF01. The sequence goes on from JBFGLD010000470.1 coordinate 4,673, forward strand.
GGTGGCAATTCCGGCCCGGCGGAAACGAACAGCGGACGAATAGCTAGCGTTGTGGCAATGACCGCAGCAGCGAACAGGATCATGTAAGCGGTGGCTCGCCTATTCCTGAGCTTCATAACTTGAGCCCTCCCTCTCAGTTGTTTCCGATCAGTTTACCACTTTTGAGGAAAATCTTCAAAAGAAGAGATAATGAACATCATTGAAATGCTGCGCAAGCAGGCCACTGCCTGCCCCGATGTCGCTGCGATCATTGATACTCATCGTGGTCGCCGCCGAAAGATGACCTTTGCCGGGCTAGAGGACGCAGCCGCACGAGCAGCGCAGCTATTAAGGCAAGCTGGTCTCCGCCCCGGTGATCCTGTACTGGTATTTCAACCTATGTCCGCTGAGCTTTACGTAGCGCTTGGCGCTATTTTTCGGCTTGGCCTGATAGCCATGTTTCTCGATCCGGCCCACGGCCAGGATTACATCGAGCATTGTATTGCCGTGGAGCAACCCAAGGCGCTGATTGCCGGCCCCAAGGCCCATCTCCTCCGGTTGATTTCAGGGGCGCTGCGCCGCATCCCTTACAAGTTTGTTATCGGTCCCTCTTTGCCGGGTGCTGTTTCGTGGCAGAGGGCGGACCGTCTCCCCGCCTATCGCCATGTTGAAGCCTGTAGTGCGGAGACACCGGCATTGCTGAC
>JBFGLD010000471.1:0-5355 GCA_041576335.1 Anaerolineae bacterium
ACGCGGCCAGCAGCACGCTCAACAGCAGGGCCATATGGGGCCAGCCGAACAACGCGCCGAGTAAATCAAAACCAAAAAAGCTGCTAATACCGACACTCAACACCAGGGCAAAGGCAGCCCAGGTACCCAATTGAGTTAGGCCTACCGCCAGCAAGCCCAAGACCTTGCCTATGATTAGCTGCAAGGGCGTCACGCTGGTGATTAAGATTTCCAGGGTGCGATCGTAGGCCTCGCTGGCAATACTGCCAAACATATACTCGGCCACAAAAGAACTGCCAAGGCGCACAAAGTATATCGGCAAAAAGATCAGAGCCAGCTCAATGATGTTCTCAAACGAAAAGGCGCGAGTTCCTCCCAAATCTTGGTGAATAATGCTCGCGCCGCGGTCAATCCGGGTCAGGATGTCCGGGGGTGCTTCAGCTCGAACCCGCTGTCGTACCCAACCGGTGATCATCGCTTCTACCTCGCCGGCCGGCGCGACCTCGGATGTTAACACGATTTCTCCACTATCCCAATAATGGGGCTGAATATCGTAGTAAGCCTGGATATGACCGGCCTTGAGCGCTGCGGCGGCCATTTCAGCCGTGGCAAACCGGATCACCTCAACCGGCCCCTCGGGCGGTTCTACCTCAGGGAGTAATATCCCTGCTTGGTCAACCAGGCCAACCGGGCGCCGGTCGGGTTCGGGGGTGGCGGTTTGAATGGCCAGGGCTAATATAAGGCCGCCGATGAGCGGGGCAAACAGCATAAAAATTGGGAAACCGAAGGTAAAGAGCAGGTAGCTTCGTCGCCTTAGGTGTCCTTTGTATTCGTGCCAAAAAATAAGCCAAGTGCGGATCATCTAAGGACTCCACTTTCTACGGGCGCACCACCTGCACAAAAATCTCGTCCAGTGTTGGCAGCGCAATTTCGAAACTATCCACGCTAAAATGCCCGTTGGCCACGATGGTTTGCAAGATGGTTTGCGGATTGGTGTCCTGGGCTAGGGTGAGATACCAGTCGGTGGCGTTATTACGTTCGATGTGGGTAATGCCTGTCAAATGGGACAAATCGCCGCGGCCACTTAGCCGCAGAACGTTACCCGCAAATTGGCGCCGCACCTCGCTTACGCTGCCCTGCAGTACCACCAGCCCCTGGTTAATCATCGCGATCCGGTCACACAAGGACTCAACCAATGCCATGTGATGGCTGGTCATTATGATGGCGCGGCCCTGGTCCCGTAATTCCAAAATGAGGTCACGCACCAACTGAGCGTTAACCGGATCGAGGTTGGCAAAGGGTTCGTCGATAATGAGCAGGTCCGGCTCGTGCAGCACAGAGGCAATGACCTGCACTTTTTGGGTCATGCCCCGGCTTAGATGGGCGATTTTCTCTCGGTGCTGGTCGGCCAGTTCTAACCGGGCCAAATATATCGCGGCCCGATGACGTGCCTCCGATCGATTAAGCCCTTTTAGGCTGCCCAAATAGGTCAGGCAGTCGAGCACCCGCATGTACGGATACAAACCCCGTTCCTCGGGCATATAGCCAATCCGATCGCTGCGCCGGGGCGTCATCGAGCCGCCCAACACCTCGACGGTGCCTGCATCGGGCTTAAAGATGTCCAGGATCATGCGAATGGTGGTGGTCTTTCCCGCTCCGTTCGGCCCAAGCAAACCGAAGACCTCCCCGGACCGTACCTCAAAACTAATATCGGCCACGGCGAGCTTGTCGCCAAAGCTTTTACGCAGATTTTGAACCGCCACCAAACGGGTCAGGGTCGAAATCGTCATATAAATGGGTTATTTTAGCTGTGGGGGGAAAGGCTGTCAAACCTTTCCTGTTGGGGAAGAGTTTTACTCAATAAATTTCCTAAAAAATTCGGGCAGCGCAAAAGCAGCCTGGTGCATTTCTTGGTTTATGTAATTTACCGGTTCCGGGTAGGGTTTGTTCAAGCCGCGGGTCCAAGGCTGATCAGACATATACATAAAACCGATACCGCCCCCAGGGTAGGTCGGCACCAGCGTATAATAATAGGCCGGGCTCTTTACCAGTGTTTTGGCGATATTCAGCATTTCCTTGATGAGCCCGGCATCAAAAAACATCTGCTCGCACTGCGTGACCATAATCCCTTGGGGTGTCAGTGCCGTTTTCATCAGCTTATAAAACTCTGCCGTAAACAATTTTTCTGCCTCGCCAATGGGGTCCGTTGTGTCAGAAATGATCACGTCAAATTGGTGGTCGGTATCGTGCAGGTACTGAAAAGCGTCTTTGATCACCAACTGTACCCGGTCGTCACTAAAGGGATTTCCAAAATTAGGAAAGTGTTCGGTACAAACCTCAACGACCCGCCGGTCCAGTTCACACACCACAGCCAGCTCGACGGAAGCATAACGAAGTACCTGCTGTAAACTTCCGCCGTCACCGCCGCCCACGATCAACACCGATTTTGGGTGATCGTGGGCCAGCATTGGCACGTGCGTAATCATTTCATGATAACCGGCATTGTCTCGTTCGGTCAGTTGAATGATACCATCCAGAATCAAAGCACGTCCGAAAAATTCCGTTTGAATGACCTGTAAATGTTGGTATGCGGTCTGCTCATCAACCAAGATTTCTTTACTACGTAGTGATTTTCGGTAATAAGGATGTAGTTGTTCTGTCAGCCACTGTTCAGTCACGAGATATAAACACTCCTATAACTTTATTTGCTTCGAAGGTGACCCTAGAAAATTCTGCGGCCAACTGCGGGTCAAAATTCTTACAACTAACGATGTCAAGATAAGCCGCGGCAGATTCATTAGCGAAATGGCCGCTGATATTGCTGGTCTCAATTAATTGGAGGAGCGAGTAGCCCGCCACCCGCGGATCATCACCAAAGTTCACAATGATCGGATTGCCGAAACGCCGCATCTTGATTAGGTCGCACAGTTCGATAACAAATTTTTCGATTACCTGGGCCGAAGCGATCAACTCCTCGTTGGTGTGTCCAGCCATATTATATCAGTGGGTTCCTCCTTCGCATTATTAGTTTAGATTAAATGAAAATGACCCGAACAGCACCGGATTATAATCCCGCCTAGAGGCAGAACAAATGGAAAAGTCGATTCTGAAAATGAGGTCTATTTCAAGAGAATTTTATGATGAAAAAGCATTTTTTGAACGGTTCAAATATTGACTCAGTTGATATTGCGAAGTTTTGGACAATTTTTTTTAGATTGAACACGCCAAAGCTTTTCAATAGCCATAACAAACTTTGGGAAAGTCCCAGGTCTTAGTATAATGATAAAGCTGCCGCCTATTGAGCCTAACTGGGAGTAAGGCGTAAGAAGTAGGGATTAAGGGCTTTTGCCCATACTTTTTCGGCCCTACTGCCTACTTCCGGGGCGTCAGGCCAGGTATAGCTGGTATTTATGGCTATTGGCCGGACAAGGGTAGCAGCTTGGGTTAAAATAATAAGGTTGTACTGGCTAAGAAGAAGCAGGTCAGGGTCACTGAATACGATGTTACGATCCTACGAAATAATAACGTTCCTTAAGAAGTGACCCCATTGTTCAGCAAAATCAATTGCAGCGACTCAAACCGTCTCTATGTCTATTACCGTGAACAAAATCACGACCGACTCTATTCCCGCTGACTCCGACCGGTCCCCAACTAAAATCAAGGTGCGTCCTCGCCGTACGCTCGACCGGCTGGCTTTGGCTCTGACCGCGGTTGCGGCTGGTGCCGTGGGGCAATACTTCTTCAGCCAGCGCTCGCTGTGGGATGGTCTGCTGTTCTACGGGATCGCCGTGATTGTATTCATCCGGGCCTTAGCCTCCCAATACGCAACGAGTCATGCCCGGTCGAACGTTCAGTCATCATTCTTTGTTAATCACCCCCCGCTTTTCAACCTCGCCGGCGGTTGGCGGCGTAACATCGGAGTCTGGCTCATCCTGGTGGCAGTTGGGATTTCACTGTTGGCCTACAACTTAATTGCCGATGACGATGGCCGCCTGTCAGCTTGGTGGTTGTATCTTAGCAGTCTGGTTCTGTTTGTGGCCGGGGTTGGGCTGCTGTCGACGGGGAGGTCGTGGCGCGGTGAACTACGGCGTCTCTTTCCCCCCAATTATACCACGTTTGGTTTAGCCGCCGTTATAGCAATCGCGCTCCTCCTGCGGCTTTATGAATTTACCGGCCTGCCCTTCGGAATCTGGTTCGATGAAGCGGAAGCCGGGCTGCAGGCCCGGCGGATGCTGCAAGAGCCGACCTATCGCCCGATTTTTTATGCGCCGATTAACATTAGCGGCCACTTGTTGGCCTTGTATGCCCTCGCTCTGCGCTGGCTGGGCGATACGATTCAATCAATGCGCTTGGTCAGCGTCCTGTTTGGGCTGGGCGGTGTTGTAGCAGCCTATCTTTTTGGCCGGGAGCTGCGCGGTCCCCGTTTTGGGTTGGCTTTAGCTTTTCTGGTGGCCGTGGCTCGTTGGCACGTTAACTTTAGCCGCATCGCTATGACCGGCATCGATACCTTATTTTTTGAGTTTATGAGCCTCTTTTTTTTGATCCGCTGGATCCGGCGTGGTCAACTGCGGGACGCCGTGGCGACTGGATTAATGCTGGGCTTTGGCTTAATGTTTTACACGGCCTTCCGGCTCTTCGTCCTGGCCTTGATTATCTTTGCCATCGTGGCTGCCTTGGTGTGGTGGCGGGAATCGGTGAAAATTTTTCGGCGGCGGGCTTGGTTGCCCTACCTGGGTAGCTCGGCCCTGCTGTTGGCAGGCAGCTTGCTGGTGGTGATGCCGCTGCTGAAATTTGCCATGGACGAACCCGACGCGTTCTGGTATCGCACCCGCCAGATTTCCATTTTTTTCAAACGCGACAAGGCCGATATCACCCAGGCCTTATGGGAAACGAGCCATAAACACTTGCTGATGTTGAATTTCGAAGGCGATAAGAACGGCCGTCACAATTTGCCGGGCGAGCCAATGCTTGACCCGGCTATGGCGATCCTATTTGTCCTGGGTCTGGGTCTGGCGGTCGCTCAACTTTGGTCTCGTCGCCATTCACTGCGTCCGGCTCACTTATTTTTCCTGCTCTTATTTTTTGTAGCTCTGCTCGGCGGCATCTTCAGCGTCGACTTTGAGGCCCCCCAATCCCTGCGTTCCATCGCGGTTTTGCCGGCCGTACTCTACTTTTGCACCGTGGCGGCAGCCGCTATAGGTCGCGAAGCCGAAGCAGCCTTGGAGCCTCTAGGTCGAGCCTGGCTCATAGCACCGGCGGCAATATTGGCCGGTTTTATGCTGTTCTCTAATGCATTTACCTATTTTGTTCGCCAGGCCAATGATTTTGCCTCCTGGAACGCCTTTTCCACTCCTGAGACTATTGTCGGTCGCGAAA
>JBFGLD010000472.1:0-5355 GCA_041576335.1 Anaerolineae bacterium
AAAAATCCGGCCTCAGGCGAAATCCGTCAACTGCCCCGTCCACATCCTTCGCCGGCGAATTGTGAAACGTGAGCCGGTTGTATCTTTTGAAAATGGCTTTCCGAGAAAGCCCATGTGATGTTGACTTCGCTGTTCTCCCACACCTACTTTAGCCCGATATTTCAACACTTGTCTATAGGACATCGGTAACTGGGCGCCGGTAATATTGGGTTGAGGAGTGCTCAAAGATCTCGTTGATACAACAAATAGCTTTGGCAAGGTCACCATTTTTTCTGAGGTCCAGCCACTCGTTTCGCCGTCGGTAATTTCTACCTAATAAAATTACAGTTCACCCGACCGGGCCGCGATTTTATTCTGCACTGTGACAATAAATTCTTCGATGGGCAGACCGTTATGGCGGGTGTTATCTCGTTTGCGCAGGGCAATAGTACCGCTGTCAATCTCCCGGTCACCGATCACCGGCATATATGGGATCTGCATGAGCTGAGCTTGGCGGATCTTGGCATTCATTCGGTCCGAGGATAGATCAGCCCTGGCCCGAATGCCTGCTGCCTGCAGGCGTTGCCGGAACTGAACCGCGTGCTCGTTGTGCGCTTCGGTAATGGGTATAATTCGCACTTGCTCTGGCGCCAGCCAAACCGGGAATTTACCGGCATAATGCTCAATTAAAAAGCCAACCATGCGCTCGTGGGTGCTGAGCGGCGCCCGATGAATGCAAAGCGGGGTCTCCTCGTGTCCTTCGGAATTGATGAAATTGAGGTTAAAGCGAGGGGGTTGGGCAAAATCAACCTGGTTGGTGGCCAGCGTAAATTCACGACCGATGGCGCTCCAGATTTGGACATCGATTTTAGGGCCATAAAAGGCCGCTTCATCCGGCACCTCCACAAAGGGCACGCTGCCGTGCTGCATCGCCCGCCGCACCAACTCTTCGGTGTGCAGCCAGAGCCGCTCATTGTCGACGTACTTTTGCCCCAACCCCGTTTTATGATGGGTGCTGAGGCGCATAACGTACTTATCAATATTGAAAATACGAAAATATTCATGATATAAGTCGATTACGCCCAAGAACTCTTCTTCGAACTGAGCTTCCGCACAATAGATGTGAGCGTCATTCATCTGCATAGAACGCACGCGCATCAGCCCGAACAACTCGCCACTTTTTTCAAAGCGATAGCAGGTACCATACTCGGCCAGACGGACAGGCATATCGCGGTAGCTGCGCGGCTTGCTGGCAAAAATTTTGTGGTGAAAGGGACAATTCATCGGCTTGATAAAGTAGCGGATCCCTTCCATCTCCATCGGCGGATACATGCTTTCTTGGTAGTAGGGTAAGTGACCACTGCGGAAAAAAAGGTCTTCTTTGGTCAGGTGCGGCGTGCGGACTCGCTCATAGCCGGCTTTGAGTTCCATTTCTTTGGCCAACTTCTCCAACTCTTCGATAATGACGGCCCCGTTCGGCAGCCACAAGGGTAAACCCGGTCCGACCTCATCGTCAAACGTGAAGATTTCTAACTCTTTACCCAGCTTACGGTGATCCCGTTTGCGGGCCTCTTCGAGCACGTCGAGATATTGTTTTAATTCTTTTTTATTGGGCCAGGCCGTACCGTAAATGCGCTGGAGCATCGGATTATTTTCGTCGCCGCGCCAATAGGCACCGGCCACGCTCATCAGCTTAAAACCGTCTGCCGGAATCTGATGGGTGGCTTCCAGGTGCGGCCCTCGACACAAATCCTCAAACGTATCCTGGCGGTAGGTGCTGATTACAGGCGTTTCATCCGTTTCGTGGCCGTACTCGTCAATGCCTCCTTTGGCCAACCCATCGATCAACTCCAGTTTGTATGGTTGGTCCTTAAAGATCTGGCGGGCCTCCCCGGCGTCGATCTCTTTGTAAACGAAAGGATGCTTGCCCGCGATAATCTGGCGCATTCGCTTTTCAATTTTTTCCAGATCCTCCGGGGTGAAGGTGATGGGCTTACCACTGGCATCTTGGCCCAAATCGAAATCGTAATAAAAGCCGGTGTCGATCGGCGGACCAATGCCCAGCTCGGCCTCGGGGTAAAGCTCCAGCACGGCTTGAGCCATCACGTGAGCCAGGCTATGACGGAGCTTGTAAAGCTGCAAATCTTTTTCCTCTTGCTTGTTACTCATGGTCATCTCCTTTTAACTCTGGTCGGCAGATTTCCGACTCAGAGACTCTTCGTCGGTAGCCGGCCCAGCCGAACTCCCGTTTGTAACAGGAATCCGTCCCTACTGGTCCTGTAACCGGGCCGGTGAGCACGGCGGCCCCAATATTTAACCGAGGTTTCGATCGCGCCTAAGAGCCCGACCACGTCCTCAACGTCCAAAGGACCGTGTTTCTCAAATGCAAGAAACAAAAAACTCCTCATCCCCATTGGGGCGAGGAGTTAATGCTCCACGCGGTTCCACCCAAATTCGGAGGATAGGACGGCCCAGCCACCTATCATCCGCGCTCATTTATCGCCGCTAACGGGGCAAACCGGAGCCCTATACTGGCCGGACGGCGTTCCAAGGCTCGCTCTTGAGGGGTTGTCGGCGAGGCTCTGCCAAGAAGGCTTCCAGCCGCCGGCCTTCTCTCTCTGGCGCATCTGCGCTCGCTTACTCGTCTCAATCAACGCTTTATTCTTGCAATGCGGTATAGTCTAGCACAGTGGAAACGTTGTGTCAATCCGATGCCGGCAGCATCACCGCTGGGCAAATACCAGCACAAACGTATGCCAGCCGTTCGATCCCCTGACAATGCCGATACCGATCCGGTTATAATGCTCGTGCAAAAGATTCCTTCGGTGAGGCCTGCTGCTCATAAACCAACGGAGGGCCTCTTGGACCGTGCGCCCTGCCGGTTTCGTATTGACTTGAATGTTTTCGCCCACGCGATAGGTATCGGTGATGCCCCCCTCCTCAATACGGTCGCGCACGGTTTTACCTTCGGGCGTAATATGGGCCAAGTATTCACGAACCACCATATCCTGGGCGTGTTCGACCGCAACATCGACCAATTCCGAGTCGTTCTGATACGGGTGGAGGCCGTTTGCCTGCCGTTCAGTATTGATGGCTGCCAGCATTTCCTGCTGCAAAGCCAGCAGCGGATCAGAGGCTTCCTGCGCTATTCTCGGTGCTTCATTCGGGGCCGGCGTTGGCCGGGGCTGCCTAAAGATGATCGGAATAGCTACAACCTGGCCGGGTTCCAGCACTGAAGGAATCAGATCAGGGTTGACCGCCAAAATATCTTTCACGCTCGAGCCGTACAGTACGGCCAGGTCGAGCAGCGAATCACCTTCCTCCAGTTCGTGCAGTACTACTGGGAAACTAAATGACTCGCCTTCATAAGCCGGAATCAGCAGCTGCTGCCCTACTCCCAGACGGGTCGGATCGGTAATCCCGTTTGTTGCTAACAGAATTTCAGCCGGAACATCAAATTCAGCCGCAATCGTCAACGGGATATCACCGCTCTGAACCGTGTAATAGACGGGTTCATCTGAGTCTACGGGACGGGGAATCGATTTGGGTTGGTTAAAGATGATAGGAACCACAACAGCCCGGTCAACCGGTAATGCCTCGGGATCGATCGCCGGATTAACCGCCAAAATATCTTTCACACTAGAGCCATACAGCGATGCAATAGAAAGCAGATCGTCGCTCGGCTTAATCTGGTGCAGGATGATCGGAATGCGTAACCCTTCGGCCGGCGGGATGAGCAGCGGCTGCCCCGCCTCGAGAGCCGTTGGGTCTCTGATATCATTGGCAATAAGTAGGGCTTCGGTCGTTATACCATATTTGGCAGCGATCGATATGAGTGTCTCACCCTCGTGAATTGTATGTAAGGTAAAGGGCAGCGTTGGTGTTGGTAAAGGATTTAGGGCCGGTAGCAATAATGCGGCAGGCGTTGGGGCCGATTCTAGAGGCATTGCCTCAGTCGGGGATTCAGAAATTGGCGTTTTCTCCGGTTGGTACGTAGATTGTCGTCTCCGGCCCAGGCCTTCCTGCAGGAGCAAGGTCGAAGGCTCCACCGTAAAATACTGCGCAAACAGCACGACCCCAACAGCGCCCACAGCCAGCAGCCCTCCCCAAACACGGGGCGAGAGGTACCCGGATTTTTCAAATCTTATTAATGTATCGAGGATACTTTGCAGTATATGTTTGAATCTTTTTCGCAGCAGTCCAGTCAATATGAGAAATCACCCTATACATTTTATGAAACAGTATTATTTTAGTCAGCTTTGTCTATTCTCCAATTTTGCCGACGAACATTCTTTCCTACCGGGGCTCTACCACGGCAAGGTAGAGGCCCAGACCCATAGAAATTGCCCGGCTGCCTGCCGGAGCAGATCTCGAAACAGATACCGCCGTGATAGCTCGGAGCCAATGCTGCCGGCAAAATAGCCCACGATACTTAAAAAATTTAACTATTCAAACCAGTTTCAAACCTGACTATGTTATACTCAAGTTGACATGATAAGGATCGCCAGATACTATTAGGCTATTGTAATATAAAATGTAATCTCCTTATAATAGATTAAGGATTAAGCCTGTTCCACAGTAGACTTAGCGATGCTACAATCTTTCGTATTTGGCAATCCTCAACAAAAAGTTGAGCCTCACTGTTTGGCCGGTTCTTGCCGTATTACAGACTATTGGACACCTGTAATTGTGTTTGACCAAGCATGGCGGAACCTGAACCCAACCGCTCAATTCCTGAATTTGATTTCCCTCGATAAGTAACGAGGGGCGGAAATTCAGCGAGCAGGTTAAAGTGTGGTGCAGAATGGGCAAGTTCGCATCGGGTGACACACTTTATGGTGGAGGCGATTCTTGTACCTTAACAGGCCCATCCAAACAGCCCCTCTGGAGCTGGCAATTCGCAGCACCGCAGGACTGCTGCCAAATCTCTGTGGGAGATCCTTTTCAGACGGGAACGGTTCAATAGAGTGAGGATAGTTTCGGCGAGGATCGACATTTCGCGGGTGAAAGGAGTACGGACCTGAATTGACCCTGTTTACATCTATACCACGTCGGGAACGTACAATAATGGATGAAAATCAAGATTCTGCGAGGCCGGTCAGACACGAGGAAAGCCGGAAAATAGGCTACGCTTTGGTTGATGAGCATCTGACTATCGTGGCGAGCAATGATCCGCTGGCCTATTGGGTTGAAGGAGAACCCGATCAACTGGCCGGACAGGCCTTACTCGAAGCTTTTCCAGAGCTCGCGACTGAAGAAGCCGTACTGCGGCGACTGGTTCGAAACCGGGACGAGACTTTGACGCTCCAAAGTAATTACCGTCCGGCCAGCGATGAGTTTGGACGCTATTTTGACCTGCACATCGAACCTCTGGCC
>JBFGLD010000473.1:0-5350 GCA_041576335.1 Anaerolineae bacterium
AGCGGATATTCATTTGTTTCGCTGTTGAAGTATTGCTGAGAGCTACCGCGCAATAAAAAACTAACAAAGGCCTCAGCCGCGTCACGGTTACCGGTCGTGTTGACAATCCCTACGCCGGCCACATTGACCATAACCCCAATGCCACCGGCGCGAGGGTAATAATTGCGGGCCGGGAACTCCGGATCCTCTTTTAGAAATTGAAAAAGATAGTAATGATTTACAAAGCCGGCATCAATCTCGCCCGCGCCGACGGCTTCGACGATAGGTGTATTTTTTGGATAAGCGAACGGTTCGTTGGCCTGAATACATGTTAGCCACTCTCGAGCACGTTCTTCTCCCTCAAACACGCGCAAGGCGGTGACAAAGGCCTGGAAAGACCCATTTGTGGGGGCCCAGCCCAGGCGTCCTTTCCATTCAGGATCGCAGAAGCCAAATATGTCATCCGGTAGATCAGACTCGCTCAACGTCTTTGTATTGTATACAATCGTCCGCGCCCGACCGGACGTACCTATCCATAGTCCGGCGGGAGAGCGAAATCGCGGTTCAACTTGATTGAGCAGACCCTGGGTTAGAACGGTAAGACGACCCGCTTTGGCTAAAGCTCCCAAAGCGCCGGCATCCTGCCCGTAATAAATATCGGCAGGGCTGTTTGTTCCCTCCTCCAAAATCGTGGCAGCCATTTCGGCCGTATCACCATAACGCACCTCCACGTTTAAGCCCGTTTCTTGCTCAAATTGTTCAATTAAGGGGCCGACTAAGCTCTCACTCCGACCGGAGTAAATCGTCAGATCGCCGCTGAGGTAGGGTACCTGCGCGCCCAAGATGGCCGATGCTTCCTGAGCAGTGGGAATGAACAATCTCTGCCCAATTTCAATGACATCGGCATTTTCAATGAAGGCGTAGTTATTATCCTGCCCCGCTTTGGCATTCGTGGCCTCGACGATGGCCGGATAAGCAAATGGGTCTCCGTAAAATTTATCTGCCAGCTTACTGAGCCAGTCATCAGCTTGCACGACATATTCTTGCCCTTCATCTTGAACAGGTGGCGCCGCCATCACGATCAAGGACAGCAGTCCCACCATTACAATGGCAGTTGTTATCAAGTACATTGTTTTTCGATACATCTCGGGTCACTCCTCCAAGTCAAAGCTCTCGGAAAGTCTATCTAGCAGGGAAAGTGCTTCGGCATCTAAGGATGCCTCGCTCCTCACCGAGCTAACGGAGTGAGCCTTCTCAGATGCTTCCGGCACTTTCCGAGAGAACTTCAAGTAAATACGGCGGTATCTATTCCAAAACGATTTCTATCATATCTCGAACTTAGCCGGCGATCAATAGCCTGACGTTAATTAAGAGTAGCGCGCTATATTAAGATTTATATTAACTAGGGTTAAAAAGGGGGAGAAGCAGAGGATTGACTGGGCTAGATAGCATTTACAGCATCGTACTATGTCTAAGCTAGCTTATCCCTTAAGGCTAAAACAACCAAAAACCGCAATCCCGGCCGCGGCTATGCGCAGCTTTATCGAAATGCTGGAAATCTAACTACTGTCATAAATTTGTTTTTCGGTCCAAGCGCTCAGCTAATAGTGCGACTACCATTTGTCATCAACATCCTCCTCATCTTCCCACTCTTCCGCGTCGTCAAAGTCAAGCTCTTCTAAATCATCATCGTCAAGCTCTTCTAAATCATCATCGTCGAGATCCTCAAAATCCTCATCCGTCAGCTCATCTTCTTCTTCCTCTACGTTAAAATCCTCTATTTCCAATTCCTCTTCAATATACTCGATCAATCGTCGATAGGCTACGGTAGCCATTTCACCTGGTTTTAATATCTCGGTGGATATCTCTATGGCGCTGCCATCCTGAAAGAAGATCTTCTTACCCATTGGGCCCTCCATTGATTTGAAATTTTTATGTCGACCAACTATATTGCTCAATCAATCAGTGTCTGGCGTAAAGCAAACCCATTTTATTCATATCGCCTATTTTACACAACAAAACTACTGTAACGCAAAAATCAATCTTATTTTAGTCATCTAACCAAATGAGCCATCCGTGACCAAAGGGCTAAATCCTCCTGACGGTTTTAATGGTAAAATATGAGTCAAGTTTCCTAAACAACAGAGGGAATCTGTTACTTGTCTGACCTTTGAGAAAGCTATGAAAGACGGGCCCAAAACCAAAGCGCAACTAATTAGCGAGCTGTCTGAATTACGACACAGGATTGCCGACCTAGAAAACACAAACCCATCAGTTGACACCGAATCCAAACAGCAAGCTGAAGCAGAATTAAAGCAATACCGTGACCACTTGGAGGAATTGGTCGAAGCCCGTACCACCAAATGGGTTACGGCTAATGAAAAGTTGCTGCACGAAATCGTGGAGCGAGAGTGGGCTGAAGAGACACTTCGAAAAATTAAAAGCCGGTATGAATTGGCCGTGAAGGCCGGCAAGGTTGTTGTCTGGGACTGGGACCCGTGGACCAATGAAATCTACGTCGATCCGGCATTTCAAACCGTTTTGGGCTTCGAAAGTGAGGAAATTCATAATGGCCTCGATGACTGGCTTCGCAAAGTCCATCCCGATGATGTTGAACTTGTGCGCAAGGCGGTCATGGCCCACCTTGAAGGTGGAACGGAGCATTTTGAACTTGAATACCGCATGCTGCATCAAGACGGCAGCATTCGCTGGTTTTTGACCCGCGGAAGCAGCCTGCGCGATGCTGATAACAAACCTTATCGCCTAATTGGGACAAACACCGACATTACCGAATATAAACGGGCAGACGAAGCTCTGCGTCTGGCCCACCTTGAGTTGTCCAAAAAGGCGGCCGATCTTGAAGCCGCTAACAAAGAGTTGGCCCAGTATGCCTATGTCGTATCCCACGATCTAAAAACACCGCTCCGCGCTGTTCGCAATTACGCCGATTTTTTGGCAGAGGATTTAGACCACCGGCTTGACGGGGAGCAGCGCGAACACTTATACGGGCTCATCGAAGCCGTTAACGAGGCAGAAACGCTGGTTGAGGATTTGCTCGAACTGTCCCGGGTTGGACGTAAAAATGTTCCGGCTGAGCCGATCGATCTTAACAGATTTTTGGAGGATATGGTGGCTTCGCTGGATATATCTACCGGTACAGAAATTAAGCTGGCTGAAACCTGGCCTACGATAGAAGCGCAATTACCGCTGCTCCGGCAAATTTTCCAAAACCTCATTCAGAACGGCTTAATTTTTAACGAATCTGTCCCTAAGCGTCTTGAACTTGGCTGGCACGAAAGCGAATCGGATCAGTATGAATTTTTTATTAGAGATAATGGCATTGGTATCAAGCCCCAATATCAAGAACAAATCTTTAATGTATTTCAGCGTTTGCACAGCCACGAGAAGTACCCCGGCACGGGTGTAGGCCTGGCGATCGTTAAAAAAGCCGTCGAGAAATTGCAGGGGTCAGTTCGGGTTGAGTCGGCTGAGGGTTTAGGAAGCACCTTTTTTGTGACTCTGCCAAAAACGCAAAATGGAGAAGTTGTATGATTGACAAAAAATCTTTTGTTGTTTTGATGGCTGAGGATAATAAGCACGACATTATTGCGACAAGACGTGCCTGGAAAGTAAATCATATTCCTAATCCGCTGCATATCGTCAAAGATGGCGAAGAATGTCTGGATTATTTGAACCAACGGGGAAAATTTAGCCAACCCGGAACGGCCCCCCGCCCGGGCATCGTGCTGCTAGACCTAAACATGCCGAAAATCGACGGGCTCTCGGTGCTAAAATATATTCGTGATAACGAACATTTCCGTTATTTGCCCGTCATTATTCTAACTACCTCAAAATTGGAAGAAGACCGCATCCGAAGCTACGAGTTGGGGGTCAACGCCTATATCAAAAAGCCGGTCGGGTTCGATAATTTTGCCAATGCCGTCAAAACGATTAACACATTTTGGGAGTTGGTAGAATTACCGGAATAACATAATATGGTAGCCAGGGTAGAAAGCATTAAAAAAGCGCCAAGGAAAACAAGATGACAGCAGACAACACGGCCTCGCTGCTTCGTCTCCTCTTGGTGGAAGACAACAAGCATGATGTCTTGGCTTTTCGCCGTGCTTTCAAAGACAGCTCTTTCCGCTGCCAGATAACGCGCTACGGGCGGGCAGAAGAAGCGCTGGACCGACTTTCCACGGATACTGCTGCATTTGACCTGGTGGTGTGCGACCATAAGTTACCGGGAATGTCCGGTTTTGACTTGTGTCAGGAGCTGCTTAACCGGAGAATTGACCTTCCTTTAGTCTTGTTGACCGGAGCAGGTGCAGAGTCGCTGGCGGTTGAGGCGTTAAAGGCGGGCGTTAATGATTATATTATTAAAGACCCACGCCAGGGTTATTTGAGTTTGCTGCCAGTAGTTTTACCGGAAGTCGTGCGGAATTTTAATGAGCGCCAGGCCCGCCAACGGGCAGAAGCCGCATTAGCCAAGCGGGAACGCTATCTGGCCGCTTTAGTGAATTTGCAGCAGAAGCTATTAGCGCCGGACAGCAAAGAAAATTACTATAATGAAATCTTGAGAACGCTGGGCCAGGCCTCAAAGGCAAGCCGGGTCTACATATTTGAGAACCACCAAGACCCAACCGGGCCACTTCGCGCCGGTCGAAGAGCTGAGTGGTGCGCGCAAGGCATTTCCTCGGAACTTAATAATCCTCAGCTGCAGAATCTAGCCTACTCTGACTTTGCTCCCGGCTGGGTTCAGAGATTAACAAAAGGAAACATCATAACCGGAATCGTGGCCAATTTTCCTGCATCGGAACGCAAAATATTCGAAGCCCAGGGAATTTTGGCAATTTTGGTCTTGCCGCTTATTGTAAACGAACAGTTTTTCGGCTTTATCGGGTTCGATAATTGTGTCGAACCGCGTACATGGGATCAATCGGAAATCGTTCTGTTACGGGCTGCGGCGGCCGGAATTTCGCTTTGGCAAGAACGGCGGCAGGCTGAAAAACAGCTGCAGCAATACATGGCCGAACTCAAGGCGCGTAATGAAGAGTTGGACGCCTTTAGCCACACAGTTGCCCACGATCTAAAAAACCCGCTGACCGTCGTCAACGGCATTGCCGAGGCGCTGGCCAAAGATTACGCCGGTGATAAATCACTGGCCTACCACTTACAGTCTATTGTCCGCAGCGGTCGTAAAGCCGGCAACATTATCGATGAGTTGCTTGTTTTGGCCAGCGTCCGTCAGCAGCAGGAAATTTCGCCGCAACCGCTTGATATGGCTCAAATTGTGGCCGAGGTACTGGATCGCTTGAAGTATATGATTGAAGAGTCCCAAGCCATCATTAAGTTGCCGGCTACTTGGCCC
>JBFGLD010000474.1:0-5349 GCA_041576335.1 Anaerolineae bacterium
ATAAGTAGCCCATCCATGTCTGCCTTGCGCAGCACCCATAAGTCGGCATCGATGGTGACGGTCACCGTAGCTGAACGTCGTTGATTCAGAAGAAGCGCCATTTCTCCGAAAAAATTACCGGGTCCCAAGTAATTAATAACTTTTTCAATTTGGCTCGTACTTGAGGTAACGGATACTTTTACCTGACCCGACTCAATCAAATACATGGCGTCGGCCATGCTGCCTTCGACAAATACAACCTGGCCGTGGCGAAAACCAACAAGTTTCAACTTTGCCGAGATAGCAGACAAGGAGTCTGCAGAGAGAGAGCCAAAAAAGGGGATCCGCGCTAGGCTTTCTTCAACTGTTTTTTGCGGGTCTGTTCGATGTTCCATATTCCTGCCGTAAATTATATCATTGCTCAGACACTGGAGCAATGGGACATTAAGGTTAATAAGCAGTTGCAAATCACACGAAAACCGGTTATAATGGTCAAATAATTTACATAATACGGGGGCACCGTGGCTCAAAACTCTCAGACGTCAATAGAAACGGCACCATTTGATGGATTAGACGATGCGGTCAAGCTGGCCAAGGCCGGAAAAAAAACAGAGGCTTGTGCGCGGCTGCGTGAAGTCGTGGCCAACCAGCCGGCCAACCAGCCGGCCTGGCTATGGTTATCGGCCATAACGCCCGAACGGAACGAGGCGGAAGCTGCTTTGGCCCGGGCCAGCGCAATCAATCCTTCTCATCAGGCAATACCTCGTGCTCAAGCGTGGTTAGCTAAACGGTTTGCCGCCCCATCGCCAACACCAGAGGTTCCCGGCTCACTTCCGTCAGCATCGAAGCCGGGACCAGCCTTACCTCAAATCGCGAGCCGGGTATACCGGAAGTTAAATGTGATAGCGCTGTGGTTTGTCGTTACTGCGGTCGTTATTGGCCTACTCCTGTTAATGTTGGGGATGGCCATGGAGGTACAGGCAACCGTTGCGGTATCCGGCGGTAACGATCGGTTCGGACTTAACGAGGCTGCACAGGCCCAGGTTCAGCAGTTGAAAGAGGCTTGGGCTCAACAAGATTGGACGCGGGCTGTTACGATTTTAGAAGAGCTTTATCGGCAGGAGCCGGACTCTCCCCTTGTTAAAGACCGGTTGGCGCACGCCTATCTACAGGATGGGGTTGCCTTGCGGCACCGGGGGATCGTGGGAGAAGCTATGTTTCAATTTGAAGCGGCGTTAGTCGTCAATCCTGAAGACCTGCGCGCGCAGCAAGAGGCTGCCTTGGCCTCAAATTACCTTGCTGGTGGGCGGTATTACCAGAGAGGTCAGTGGCAAGAAGCTATTGGCGCCTTGGAAACGATATACGCTCTGGAACCACACTATACCAATGTCCAAGATATGCTGTATAGCGCTTATTTCAATCATGCCCTGGCACTGCAGGCCGTCGATGACTTGCCGGCTGCCCGCGAGGCTTTTGAAGCTGCAATTAACCTCAGACCTGATCTGGAAGAACCTCGATTGCGTTTAGCCGAGCTCGAATTTGCCATGGCCCCCGACACACCACCCGCGTTTCCTGTTCCCTCCGTTCCGCTTAAAGACAGAATAGTTGTGGTTGGCATCGCCGAACAGCGCATGCACATTTACGAGGGCGACAAAAAAGTATATGATTTTATCATTTCGACCGGCGAACCGGGCAATGATACGGCCGTCGGTGAATTTGAAATCCTCAACAAGATTGATCTGGCTTACGCCAGTACCTGGAACCTGGATATGCCTTATTGGCTTGGAATTTATTGGTCCGGGCCTTTGCAAAACGGAATTCACTCATTGCCGACGGTGAGAGATACGGGCCAAACGTTATGGGACGGTTACCTGGGGCAGCGGGTTTCTTACGGATGTGTGATTTTGAGTGATGATGATGCAAAAATCTTGTATGATTGGGCGGAGGTCGGTGCCAAAGTGAAAATTGTGCCGAGTTTGGCGAACTGGATACACGAATCGTAGCTATACCGGTTGAGCTAATTAGGACTCATTGAAAGTAGGGCAGCAGACGCATCCCTATGCCCCGCTTACATTTGGCAATAGAAGTTAATTAGCCGGTTGGGTGGCAACGACTGAGTTAAACGTGTTGACTTTTAGCAGCCACCGGCTGCCGGTCGTATACCTGGCAAATTCAACCGGGTCACCGGTCGTGTAGGTGTATTGTCCTTGATCGGTCTCAAAAATAACCTGATAAGTTTCGTTTTGGCCCCCAAGCCGTTCATCCGGGCTCAACGCGGGGTTTGGCCAGTTCGGATTTAAATCAGTGCCACTCAGGCTCGTGGTGTCAATTTGGCGCCATTCCTCGACTGTGTATTCGCAAAAATCCTCATAAACATGATACTCACAATCCTTGACAACTTCACCATAGCCGCTGCCCTGATCGACGACGTAAGGCGTACCACAAACTCTGTCGGCGTTTAAAGCTGGGGCGGCCTGAGTATGGTGAATTTTTTGGGTACACGATTGAACCGGCGCGCCGGCCGGAATATCATCCCGCCAATTCTCGTAGGTCACCGGTACAAGGCCCTCAACGGAGACCGTACGCGTCCAGGTGGCTTCCCGGACACTGGCACTGACGTCGTTGGTGCGCCCGGCAAGTACAAAAAAAGTTATACCCGCCGCGCATAATACCAACACAATAACACCCAGCCCGATGCCCCCAAACAGTCCTGCTCTCGACCTGCGAACCGGCCCGGATTGCGGCACGGGCGGGCTGGGCTCAGGCTTAGTGGGTTGGACCAGGCTGGCTCCGCACTGCATACACTTAGGTGCCCTCGGCTCGTTTGGCGTGCCACAGGACGGACAAATGATTTGTTCAGCCGGCTCGCTATGGTACCCCCCAAGGACTGTCCCGGCGGTACGTTTGGTGGCCTGGCTCAAATCGGCCCCGCATTGCGTGCAGTGAGCTGCCTCCGGGCGATTGCGTGAGCCGCAGTAATAACAATGAACATCCGGCCCAGCTTTGGCCCGGTTTATCTCTTCTTCATTTGCAAGTAATTCTTCTTGAGACGCCTGCTCAAATTCGACGTCTTCCGGTTGAGGTGCCCCGCAATTGGCACAGAACCGGTCGGAGCCGAGATTCTTAGTGCTGCAGTTCGGACAGGTCCATTGTAGTCGAACATAGCCCAACGTTTCTTTTGCCATCTGGGATTAATTGCCTCCGTGAACCATGAACTTTGCCGGCAATGACCGATGGTAAACATTTTGGCACAAAACCGAGCGGACTGGTATAGGGTTTATGTCCCGAAATTAGTCCAACTAAGGCCAGACTCCTGTAGTCGTCAGAGACAGGCACAAGTTCCGCCCCTTACTGCCCACCACCGCAGGCCGCAACGTTCGCTTCGTGGACGGCAAAATCGATGGCAAACACGTGGCGGCCATCGCCGCCGCAGCCCATAAAAAATAGATAGTCTGTTTCTTCCGGCTGCAGCGTAGCTGTGATTGAGTCCGCGCCGGGGTTGGAAATTGGCCCGGGGGGGATACCCCCATAAAGGTAAGTGTTATAGATCGAGTCAACCTGAGAATACTCCTCCAGCGTTACCGGTGTTTTCCACCACTGGTCTGTTTCAAGTTGATACCCCATTGCATATTGAACGGTGGGGTCGGCTTGTAAAAACATGCCATTGTTTAAGCGGTTGAGGTATACGCTGGCAATGATCGGACGCTCTTGCGGCACTACGGCTTCCCGCTCAACAATAGAAGCAATGGTCAAAATTTCGTAAAACGTATAGCCTTGCAGCGACGCCATTTCGACGGCATTTGCCGGAAGCTTGCCGGCCATGTTGTCGAGCATACGGCTAATGAGATCTTCAGGGCTGCCGTTTGCCGGAAGGCGATAGGTATCGGGGAAAAGATAACCCTCGTAAGAGGCGCCGGTTGGCCGGTCGACCAGCAGCGGATGGTCGATGCCGTGACCCTGGCGAACGACCGCTAAAAAGGTTGGGCCATCCATAATGTTTTCGTCGGTTAATAATTCGGCGACTTGCTCGGCACGCCAGCCTTCGGGAATGGTAATCATTACTTCTTCAAAGCTTGCTTTCTGCAGCGCCTGGGCAATTTCGCGCATATTCATGTTGCGACGAAGAACGTAGTCACCGGCTTCAAGCGAGGAATCCAGTCCATTATAGCGCAAAAAAAGACGAAAAAGATCGGCATCGGTGATAAAATTTTGTTCAACCAGTTTAGCCGCAATGGTGCGGGCGTTTTCACCTATCTCGACCACAAAGGGAATAGGCGAGGGATCGTCGGAGATGGAACTGTTGATGTTATCCGTCTGGGTCTGCAAATACATACCGAGCAAAAATTCCTCAAAATTCTGGGGGGAGCGGCCAACTGCGGCGGCGTCACCCACGGAAATAGCTGCAGCTGCCTCATCACTGCTGTTTGAAAAGGCCCAGTAACCGGAACCCAAGATAACTACGATAGCGCTAATAGCAATGATAAAGACGATAAATCGGAAGATTGCTCTAACAATGACCATAATAGTCCCCCAAGATTCTATGTCGATTCCAAGGAGTCAGTTTAGGCTGCCGCTGTAAACGCCGCATGGGGCAGAATTTTGGGTTAAATTCAGTCTTGTTTGCCACTTGCCTTGTGCCACGAGTTCGGTCAGCGCCTTGATTTACGACAGAACCCCTTTAATCATCTAAAATATGGATCATTAAATTCATATCGGCTTCCCAACATTCGCAAGGTTTGCGAACCTCAGAACCGTTTACCATTGAACCGGCATAAGGTACAAAACTGGGTTGAACGACCCACCCGGAAAGATTCATGGGTACCGGTCCGGCGGCGTCCATCCACTCGCCGTTAAAGCGGCGGGCAAAATGAAGATGGCTTGAATTTGACAACCCACCTTCACAGGAGGCATAACCGATGACGTCACCGGCCGACACATGCTGCCCAACTTGGAGCGGGGTGTCAAAATCCAGGGAAACATGAAGATAAAGAAGTACCCAGCCCGTCTGAATTCTGCCGTCGCCATCCAAATCGAGTTGAACTTCACCCTGGCGGGCGACGGCAATGACGCCGTCAGCAGCTGCGGTACTCGGTTCATCTGAGTAAAAACAGTTGCCCAACACATCGGGCGGGCCAAAATCCACTGCCGCCCAGGCACTGCCATCCACATAGGCCGGATGGGCCCCGCCGGTATAATAGAAACCTTGACCGACTTGCCACGGTAAGCTCAAGGCAGGCTGCTCCAACGTAATGGGGATGAGCGGTTCGACCGCGTATTTGGTCGGGTCACCAAATAGTGACCGATAGGTTGCCAATAATCCGTCAGGGCTTAAGACATCCGGCCAGGTTTCCTTGCTGGAGTGAATAGCCG
>JBFGLD010000475.1:0-5341 GCA_041576335.1 Anaerolineae bacterium
AGGTTGTGGCTATTGCCGATGGAGTTGTCTTTGCCGTTGATGGCCCCTTTGGTTCACCGCCGCACAACCTGATGATCGATCATCCCAATCTGGGCTACGCTTCAATGTACGGGCATCTGCTTGAAACATCCGATTTGCGGCCAGGCGAGATGGTCAAACAGGGCCAGGTTGTCGCGCTCAGCGGCGACTCGCGGGAAACCTGTGTGGGACGGCCCCATCTTCATCTCGAAATCCGTGACCTGGAATATCATGCTATCAAATACAACCCGGCCGAGCTGATTGAGGCTAATTGGGACAACTTGACCCTGATCAGCAGTCAACCGCGCAACTTCGCTCGTGATTTGACAGACCCGCGGAAATGGCAGTCGCTGTATGATCAGCCGGAAGCCCGAACGGGTGGCCCAATCATCAACGATTTTGCCTACCCCTGGCCTTTTGATTGGGAAAATGGAAGTACGCTTCCCCCAGCAACAGAGCAACGTAATGACGTGACTGAAACGGCCACAACTTTGCCGCCGTTGAAGTCTCTCCCGGCAGCGCAACAGTTAACCCGTGACAATTGCTGCACGCAAGCCGAATGGGATGAGACCTCAACCAAAGTGCGCTTTATCGACCAACCGAGCCCTGTCGACACCCTTGGCATCTGGGCTGTTGATATTGAGCAACCAGGACTCGGTCCACAACTCACCGACGAGCGTTTAGGGTATTTCAGTCGTGATGGGGAGTTAGTGGCCCATCCCGATCCGCAGAACGGCCTGGTTATTATTGAACGTGTGCGTGACGGAGAGCAGTGGACCATTGATACAGAAGGGGAGAACATCAGCTTTGCCCCGAACAGCCAACAGATTACCTGGACGACTGAGGATGATGATGCACCCAGGGATAGGCGACTGGAAACCACCTGGATGACCGATGTCGATGGCTGTACTCAAAGGGGCCTATGCGCCAGCCATCATTGTCTTATTGACCGATGGAGCCAGTAACCAGGGCCCCTATCCCTTGGAAGCCGCCCAACAAGCCGTTGATCGCGGCGTGCAAGTTTATACCATTGGTTTTGGCACGGCTCAGGGCGGGGTTATGGATTGCAGTATTAGCGTTGACCCCTTTAGCGGCGGTGGCGGCTTTTTTGGAGGGAGTGGACGCCCTCGACGCGGTATCGATGAAGAAACCTTGCAACGTATTGCTGATATGAGCGATGGGTCTTACTATGCCCCAGAAAGTGCCAGTAATTACAAGAGGTGTTTGAAAGTTTGCCCACGCATCTGATTACCAGACACGAAACGAACGAAATCAGTGTGGCCTTTGTGGCTTTGAGCGTTTTGTTGTTCGGAACAGCCTTGCTCCTGGCTATGGTGTGGCATCCCTTATTGTATTAGGCGGGATAGATAAGTTTTAAGAATTATAAATCTGTTCGTAGTTTCTTAGCATGCGGACCACAGCACGTATAATTTTTGCGGTCATTGGTGCCGCGGGGCAGTTTGAGAAAGTCGGTTGAGGCAAGCGAGTCAACCTCAATAAGCTCAAACAGCTGGCTCAATGTCTTGAGAAAGAGGACAACCCCCAGAATTTTCTTGCACTTTGTTGCACTTTGTTGAAAGATAGTAGACAATTGTAATGCTTTCGTCAAGATGGCCTACGCTCATTTCCTTTTCGATATGGCATTTTACGGATAGACACTAAGTCAATGCAAAATCAAATGCTAATGTTATATAATGAGTTCTTTCATTAATTGATCGATAATAAAGGCACGATGTCCATTCTTTAGCAAAAAACCAAAACTCGCTCCGGCACACGATTGCGGCATGTTTTTCTCCGCAATCAGTGGACGCAACGGTGGGCCGGGAATCCACTTACGTTACGCCATTCTATTTCATTCGAATATGTCAAAATACGATATTCACTCATGCCCCAATCCGTGTT
Source organism: Anaerolineae bacterium (assembly GCA_041576335.1). GTDB lineage: Bacteria > Chloroflexota > Anaerolineae > 4572-78 > J111 > JANQQF01. The sequence continues at coordinate 1,921 of JBFGLD010000475.1, forward strand.
GAATAGCAATTACCGCTGCTTGCGTCCGGTCAGAAACATCCAGCTTGGCAAAAATGGCGCTGACGTGATTGCGCACCGTTCCCTCCGATAGATGTAGCCGGGTTGCGATGTCGGTGTTAGTTAAGCCCTGGGCCAGCAACCGCAACACGTCTACTTCACGCCCGGTCAGTTTATCAGTGATGAGCGTGGCCGGTTGCGTTTGCTGTTCGGCGACCTGTCCCAGCAGTTTTCCCGCCACCGCCGGATCCACAAACGCTTTACCCTCAACGGTGCCGCGTACGGCCTTAATTACCTCTTCGCGGGGCATATCTTTCAACAGATACCCTGATGCTCCCGCCCGCACCGCATCATACACCCACTCGTCATCATCGTAGGTGGTCAGCACCAGTACTTTGACCGCCGGATAGTGAGTGCGGATTTGTCGGGTCGCTTCAATGCCGTTCATGCCCGGCATCTTTAGATCCATCAACACCAAATCAGGCTGATGCTGCGCCACTTGCTCCACGGCTTCCGCGCCATCCTGGGCTTGGCCCACCACCTCAACATCTTTCTCCAGTTTTAACAGCATCTCCAGCCCATCGCGGATTAGGGCCTGGTCATCGCAAATTATGATTTTCATTTTCTATTCCTGGTTATTGGTCATGGGTTACAGGCCTGGTGTGCCATCCGGGTTAATCATTAATCGAACTATTGTGCCTGCGCCCGGTTGGCTGGTGACGGTCAACTCGCCGCCGACCAACGCCGCCCGTTCACGCATGCCGGCCAATCCAAAATGGCCGGACTTGGCCTCTTGCTGCAGGTCGAACCCCCGCCCATCATCACTGACTTGCAGCAAGATGTCGCCGTTAAAGGTTAGCTGCACCGCCATTGTGCGGGCGTTGGCGTGATGGGCCACATTGGCCGTCGCCTCTTGTGCCACCCGGTAGATACACTGCTCCGTCGCCTGGGCTAAAGGGGGAAAGTGGGTCGGCACCGAGAGATTTAACTGTAAGTTGGCTCGTTTTGCGCTTTCCATAGCCAATTGGCGCAAGGCCAGCGACAGCCCCATATCCTCCAGCGGACTGGCTCGCAGTGCCTTCAGGGCCCGGCGCGTCTCTTGTAGGCCGGAGCGAGTGGCGGCCAGCGAGGTATCAAGGATGTCTACGGTCGCTGCTGGATCAATATTCCAATAGGCTTTGGCCGTTTCAAGCTGCACACTCAAGGCGCTGAGGGTGTGGGCCAGGGTGTCGTGAAGTTCGCGCGCCATGCGATTCCGCTCGTGACTGATCGTCAATTCTTCCTGGATGCTGGCTCGATGCCGGAGTTGAGCGTTTGCCTCTGCCAGGTCATGTTGCCGGGCCCGCAGCCGGCTGACGAGAGCACTCGTAATAAAGCCCACCATCAGCAAGCTAATCATCTCGATCCCCGTTACGAGTAAGCCATCATAGAAAGAAGGCTGTAGCGGCAGATTGGAGGCGGGCAGCAGGAGAATGCCGGCTAAATTGAGCCCGGCGATTCCCAAGCAGAAGAGCAGCACATGGAACCACTGATAATGCCAGGCCGTCAACAGCAGCCCCATAAGCAGGATGGGTGTCAGGCGTAGGGTCATCCCTTCCGCCGAAAGCAATAGCTCGCTCGGCGCCAACCGGATCATAACGTGGACGGTTAGCGTCGGCAAGATTGCCATTAACACGATAACAATCGGCAACACGGCCTCCTCTGACCATAAACGCCGCCACGGCAGCAGAGTCACCCCGAGGATTAGAAATCCATAGAAGGCCTGGACGGCGTAGTAGAGCAGCACTTCTGATGCACGCGAAATAATCCCCCAGTCTACCAGGGCCAGGATAAAAAAATAGACAATCCACAGAATTAGGGCAATACGCGGTACTTGTTGGGTGTCAAAGAAAATTTCTCTCTTCATCATGGGTTTATTGTACACGACCTCTGAGAATGACGCATGTGGTTATTGTCATGGTTTTGCCCTGGAGACCGTGACAATTGTCACGGGTGCAAGTGAGCCAAATCACGGGTGGTCGTCCAAACCAATGACCCCCGACACTGTTGGTCGGCAAGAAAGTTTGCTAGACTGGGTCTTGAAAGTATCACCAGACCGGCACGGTCTCAGCGAGATCTTTCAAAAAGCGAAAAAGACAGTGACAACAATTTTTACCGAAGAACAGGTAAGGAGAATAATTATGTTCAAAAAAATCAGTTTACTATTGATGATCAGCTTGCTGGCCCTGACGCTGGCCGCGTGCGCTGAGACAGCCCAACCCGAGGCAACACCGGCGAACCCCCCGGCTCCGGCTACGGAAAGCCAGGTTAGCGAAGCGCCCACTGTTGCTGACATATGGGCTGACGTATCAAATGAGGCTTCAGCAACCGAGGCTTCGGCCACAAGGTCGTACCCCATCGTCGATACCAATCAGGGACTTTGCTACAACAATAGCGAACTCATCGACTGTCCGGCCGAAGGTGAGGCATTTTACGGACAAGACGCTCAGTATACCGGCACCACACCCAGCTACACAGACAACGGCGACGGCACGATCACCGACAACGTCACCGGTCTGGTTTGGACACAGGAAATATCGAGCTATTCCATGCCCTGGTCTGATGCTGCAGGCTACTGCGAATCCCTTGAGACTGGCAGTATCACCGACTGGCGCTTACCCAGCGTCAAGGAATTGTGGTCGATCCGGGACTTTTCGCAAGGCTGGCCCTGGGTCGATACCGACTACTTCTACCTTGTTGGTGATGGTTCACAGCTTGCTCAGCACCATTCATGGTCGAGCAATCTCTACCTGGTCGAAAGCGAGTATCAGAACCAGCAGGTGGAGGGTGATCCCGCCTGGATTGTCAACGACTGGACCGGACACATCAAAGCGATGAGCGGCAGCCGCTTTGTGCGTTGCGTCAGCGGTGACGAGTACGGTATCAACGACTTCGTTGACAACGGCGATGGCACGGTCACCGATAATGCCACCGGTTTGATGTGGGCGCAGGACGACAACGGCGAGGCCGTCGACTGGGAAACCGCGCTCGCGTATGCTGAAGATGCCACCATTGCCGGCTACGACGATTGGCGTCTGCCCAATACGAAGGAACTGCAGAGCATTGCCGATTACTCCGGTATCTTCCCGGTATTGGATACAAGCTTGTTCAATCTGTCAGAGCTTACCAATGTCGTGTATGACACGGAAACCGGCGACGAGATAGCCACGCAGGTCACATATCCGGCTTACTGGACGAGCACGTCCAATCCGATACTAGATGAGGACGCTGTCGAGGGCGGCAACACGTATGCCTGGCTCCTGGCTGCCGGCTATAACCCCGACACGTCAGGTTACGATTTGCATGGTGCCGGCTCGATTGTCTTTGACACCAAAGCGGAAGAGGTCTCCGATGGCACGGACTTCGAGATTATTTACCACCATGC
>JBFGLD010000476.1:0-5331 GCA_041576335.1 Anaerolineae bacterium
CAGCGGGCTGCCGAAGCTGAGCAGCGGCACGTTCAGACGCCTGGCCAGGGTGCTGGCCCCGGCACTGTGATCGGAGTGGTGATGGGTAACCACGATAGCATGCATCGTAGCCCTGAGAGATTGCACGGCCCCGACGATATTCGCCAGGTGGGCCGCATTAGCTGGCCCCGGGTCAATTATGATGAGCTGCTTGTTTCCCACCAGGTAGGTATTTGTACCCGGCCCGGTCATCAGGGAGGGATTGGGGGCGATTAAGCGCCAAACATTCGGCTGGATTTGGGTGAAATCACGCGATAGTGTCATGAACAAAAAGCCCCCAATGCGGGGGCAAGATTTCTTAGTTTTTAGGCAATTCGGTACGGTCTAACGTCCCAGAGCGGCTAACATACCTTCTACGCTGGTAAACTTGAGCCGGGGTCGTCCCAGTTTCTTGCCTCTGGTCACCTCAATTTCATCCAACTTGAGCCAATCCTGGTAAGAAACGTATTTCGGCTGGTGCTGGCGAACCATATCTTCTGCTGCAGCAACTTCGGGAAAGGCCGGACTGAGCGTCAATTCCTTTTTCAGATCTTGCGTCATACAATTAACGGTTTCAAGCGCATCGGGCTTGTTGGTACCGATCACCCCCGTGGGGCCTCGCTTTATCCAGCCAGCTGTATAAAGCCCGGCGATTGGTTTTTTGGTTTCCGGATCTAGAACTCGCCCTTTCTCATTGAGGATGACCCCCCATTTATCGTAAAACGGAACACCGGGAATCGGAACACCCCGATATCCTACCGAACGAAAAACCAACCCCACCGACAATTCCTCAAATTGATCGGTATGTTTCGGACGGAGTGTGCCGGCCTCCGTAGCATAAAGCTCGTTTCTGACGAGCCGCATGCGGGTTACACGACCCTCCTCATCGCCAATCAGTTCGGTTGGAGAAACCAAGAAGCGCAAAGTCAGCTGGCGAGATTTTGAACCAAGCTCGCGTGCGGCATACTCCTGCATAATTTCAACTTTCTTTTGCGTGGTCCGGTCACCGCTTTCTGCTAAAAACTTTTGGCTGAGCGGATCGAGGTTAGCTTCCTCCGGTAGAATGATAACTTCAGCGTCCTCTAGTTCCCCCAACTCTTTAATTTCCGGGTTGGTAAACGCAGCTTGAGCCGGCCCGCGCCGCCCCAGCATATACACTTCTTTCACATTACTTTGGCTCAGAGCCTCTAAGGCATAATCGGCTATATCTGTTTTGGCTAACTCTTTCGGTGTGCGGCAAAGTATGCGGCAGACATCGACCGCAACGTTGCCAATACCAATGACAGCCGCACGTTCCTGCGATAGGTCGAATCGACAATTACGGTAATCAGGATGCCCATTGTACCAGGCAACAAACTCGGTGGCGGCATGACTGCCCTTTAAATCTTCCCCGGGAATGTTAAGATTACGGTCGGTTTGGGCACCGGTCGTAAATATGATTTGGTGATAATGCTGTTTAAGTTCCTCGACGCTGATATCCTTGCCTATTTCCACGTATCCGTAAAAGCGAAAGCGTGGATTTTGGGCGGTTCGGTCAAATGCTTTCGTCACCGTTTTGATTTTTTGGTGGTCAGGGGCGACCCCACCGCGCACCAGCCCAAAGGGAGTTGGCAAGCGGTCGTACATATCTATTGCTACAACGAGATCGGGGCGTTTAAATAGATGCTCCGCGGCATAAAATCCAGTTGGGCCGGCGCCAACAATAGCTACCCGCAGCGGGTTACTTTCAGTTCCAGGTTGAGACATCAATTCTTCCTCTATTTTTCAGAATGATACATTTCAAGACCGGCTCACAAACAGCAAACTCATCCTTCTTTAGCAAGAATTTGGGTTTGCAGAGTATCAACTTCACCCTCATAATGATCCCGCTGCGCCTTCACCACGTCACCGATGGATACGATACCAACCAGCTTTCCTTTTTCAACAATCGGTAAGTGCCGAAATCGCCTTTCGGTCATGGTATACGCCACTGCCCGTAAATCATCTTGGGGTAACCCGGTAATAAGGTCTCTGGTCATTAATTCTGAAACCGCCAGGGTGAAGACCTCTTCGTTTTTGGCAATAGCGCGCGTTATATCACGCTCGGATAGAATACCAATAGGCCGGTCGGTTTCGTCAGCGACAACCAACGCCCCAATATTATGTTTAGACAACAGGGCAATCGCTTCTCTAATGGTTTGTTCGGGACGGATTGTAATGATACGCGAGCCTTTTGTAGCTAAAATCCTGGCAACATTCATTTGAGCCCCCTTAGTGTTATGAGTCAGCGTTGACGCTGACCGCCGTAGTTAACTTTTCCTGAATGACCATTTAATATAAATCTGATCGAGCGAGTTGTCAATTAAACTCCTTTCGAATGTAGATTGAAATGCTTCAAATATCGTGGTAATTCAGATAGATGAGCCTTTCGATCGCGTGATTCCAATTGGATTCAGTTATTTGGCCACGCTTAGGTACTTTTCTCCGCTGTCCGGAAAAACCGTAACAACGACACTATTCTCCTTAAGCGTCTTCGCCAATTCGAGAGCGGCCCAGGCTGCCGCCCCGGCAGAGTATCCCACAAACAAACCTTCTTCCCGGCCCAGACGACTCGTCATTTCGTGCGCTTCATCAGGATCAACAGCAACGTTGCGGTCGGAAAAGTCTGGATCGTAGATTCCCGGCACGATACTGGTTTCCATATGTTTTAAGCCTTCGATGATTGCCAATTCGTCTGCGGGCTCAACGGCGATAACTTCAATATCGGGATTAAACGCTTTCAAACGGCGACCTGTGCCCATCAAGGTACCACTTGTGCCGATGCCGGCCACAAAATGGGTTACCAAGCCGGCTGTCTGTTCCCATATTTCCACTCCGGTTGTATCGTAGTGCGATTTCCAGTTGACCGGGTTGTTATACTGGTCCGGCCGAAAATAAAGTTCCGGATTTTCCTCTGCAATTTGACGTGCCGTCTGAATGGAAAGATCGATCCCTTCCAGAGGATCGGTTAACACCAGGTCAGCTCCATACGCGGCAAGAATACCCTTGCGCTCCTGACTTACATTGGCCGGCATAACCAGTTTGACCTGATAGCCTTTGGCAGCCCCTATCATCGCCAGGGCAATGCCGGTGTTACCCGAGGTGGCATCGATAATTGTTTTTTTAGGGGCAAGCAAACCACGTTTTTCCCCGTCCTCAATCATGGCCAGGGCAGGTCTGGCTTTGACCGAACCGCCGGCATTGAACCACTCGGCCTTGGCGTAAACGACCACATTGGCCGGCACACCGACTGCTGCCGCGATCCGATGCAGCGGTAACAGGGGTGTGTTGCCGATCCGAAACATCAGGCTATCCCCTAATGAGCGGATGTCTGGCGCATGGGTCACCACAAAAGCGGGACCAGGCGTTGTTCGATTCTTTTCTAACGTTTGTATGAACTGCATAAGAAATTTTCCTTAATTCATTATGGTTGGGTTCCAACATACAGCGCTACTCACAAAAACGTGGCCCGATGAACCGCTGGCGGCAATCAAGATTATGCCAATTGTAATTGGCCAGCGCCATTCACCCCGGCAGCCACGGCAGTTGGTACGCCACAGAACTGCTCATAATCGATCAGTTCGGTGACGGTTGGACTATCGCCGCACACAGGGCAGTTCGACTTTTTAGTCACGTTAACCTGCCGAAACTCGCCATCCAAGGCATCATACAGGAGCAGCCGTCCCTTTAGTGGGTCGCCCAATCCCAGGATGAGCTTAATCGCCTCCACGGCTTGCAGACTTCCGATTATGCCGGGCAGAACGCCCAATACACCGCCCTCGGCACAGCTCGGCACTTCACCGGGCGGTGGCGGATCAGGATAAAGACAGCGATAGCACGGGCCGCCGTCGGTGGTATCGTAAACAGTGACTTGTCCTTCAAACCGGAAGATGCTGGCGTCAACGAGCTTTTTGCCCAACAGCACGCAGGCATCGTTTACCAAGTAGCGGGTCGGGAAATTATCTGAGCCGTTGATAATGATATCATATTGGCCGAGAATATCGAATGCGTTTTGGCTGGTGAGCTGCGTTCGATGACCGACAACTTTTACGTCGGGGTTGAGTTGAGCAATGGCCCTCGCAGCAGACTCAACTTTGGGCTGGTCAACATCCTCCAAACGGTGAATAATTTGACGCTGCAGATTACTGGTATCCACCACATCAAAATCAATAATTCCAATTCTGCCAACGCCGGCTGCTGCCAGGTAAATTGCCGCCGGGCTCCCAAGCCCACCGGCCCCGATCAGCAAAACGCTGGCATCCAACAGCTTTAGTTGCCCCTCGTCACCCACCTCAGGCATGACTGTGTGGCGGCTGTAGCGCAGGCGCTGATCGTCGGTCATCGCCCGCGGAACGACAAAGGCGTATCCCGCATTTTTCCAGCCCGTGAAACCACCCGCAACCGAAACAACGTCGCTGTAGCCCATGACCTCCAGGTCACGTGCGCCCAGCAGGCTCCGCACCCCACCGGCACAAATTACGGCGATGGGCTGGTCCCGCCTGGGTGCCAGGGCCTCAACCCGAAGTTCCAAGAAGCCGCGTGGAATATGAACTGCTCCCTTTATGCTTCCCTGAACCCACTCGTCTAGTTCACGGATATCGACAAGTTTTACATTCTGGTCACTCTCCATCCAGTGAGCCAACTCGTGAACATCTATTTCCCTGACCTCTTTTCGAAGCTGAGCCAGTAATTGATCACTTGTAAGATAACTCATCATCCCTCCTTCTTATTTACCACCGGCCATCGCAGGCACGATAGATACTTCATCAGTCTCGCTGAGCGGGGTCTCGCTCCCTTGCAGCGTACGAATCTCCTCTTGATTTACAAACACGTTTACATATCGCTTTATTTGGTTATTCTCATCACACAATCGTGATTTGATGCCCGGAAATTGAGCTTCTAAATTATCTAGAAGCTCGCCGATATTTGCCCCTGTCCCGTTCACCTTGCTCTGACTATTGGTATAGCGGCGTAACGGGCTGGGAATACGAACAGTTGTCATTTTTATAAATTCTCCCAAATTTTATTTCTGAGGCCGTATAACGTACCGGATTAGCAAGGCTAAATAAAAAGCTCATCGTTTACATACATAGACGATGAGCTTAGCCCAATAAATATATATTCTAATAATCAGCTGTTATGACCGATTCAGTCATACCATGTCATGTTGCTGAGAGTCTCATCGTCGTCCAATCACGGCGATGCGGGCTACCGTAGCCCCCAACTCTCAGGCTTTGAGAGGAGGGAACTACCGCGCCCGCCTGCTACATGTGCAACATGTTAAATTCGAGGTTA